>JBPEXU010000252.1:0-4073 GCA_052031225.1 Marinobacter sp.
GGTCTGCTCGGTGGCCGCGAACGCGCCGTCGAGCCCGACCTCGAAGACCCAGGCCTGATCACTCTCTTCCGATGCGGCATCCAGCTCGTCTACCGTCAGGTTGCTGTCGTATTGCCGGCCAGCCTCCAGATGCCCCCGGATCTCCGCGGCCGGCGCCAGTACCGGCATGGCAAACAGCAACGTCATCACGCATTTGCGCAGTAACTGCATGATTATCCCCCTTCTGGCATGCCCCGCCGGGCCATTGGCCCGGCGGCTACGCCGTTACAGCAAACCACCGTTGGCGGCGCCTTTCACCGTGCCACGGACGGTGCTCTGTACTTCGTTCCGCACGGCACCGGACACCGATGCGCCAATCTGATGCCGAGTATGCACCCGCACTTCCCGGTTACGGGCCGCGTCGACCCGGTCCTGCAACCGGTCTGACTGACGCTCAGCGGCAGCCGCCGCCGTCTGAGCGGTCGCGGTTGCGGTCGCACGCGCCCGTTCCGATACGGCAACGCCGGTGCGCACCGTGGCCCGGGCCTTCTGTTCGGCCTGCCGCTGGCGCTCCCGGCTCTGCTCCGCGGCTTGCTCGTGCGCAGCCTCGTTGTGCAGGCGCGCATGACCGGACACCCTGGCGTCACCCTGGGCCGAAACGCTGGTCTGATTTCCGGCACGGGCGGATACCGTGGCCCCGGCCTCAATCTGGCCATTGGCGGAACCGTTGGTTTCAGCCGCGTAGGCGCTGACCGAGAATACCGAACAGAGGGTCAGTGTCAGAATGTGCTTTTTCATAGGTCGTCCTCCTAAGTGGGCTTCGTGGGTTGCTTTCACCAGGTTGACGAACCAGGCCGAGGCCTATTCCATTAACATTCCGCAAGGATCGCGCGGCGGCGCCACTTGCATTTGGTGCCAAATTTGTAACCACCCGGGCGCGGATCACGGAAAGTGCTATAGTGACGGATAAACAGTCACCGCCACGGGACCAGAATATGCTGTCGAGTCCAGGCATTCGTTCGCTCGGTCAGTCAACGCAGCCTTTCACCCGGTGTCAGGCCGTGGCTGCGTTATTGCTGTTTTTCGTCCTCCTGGCTCCCGCCACTCAAGCCCAGACCTCCCCTTGCACCAACCTGCTGATTACCGGCAATTCCGAATACCCGCCGTTTCTCTGGCGGCCGGAGAGCGATTCCAACAAGCTCGAAGGCGCGGTGCCCGCCCTGCTCAAAGAAGCGTTCCAAGCCGTCGATATTGACCTCACAATCCGGCACATCGGCTCCTGGGCGCGGGTCCAGAAACTCGCTCGCACCGGCGATATTGATATGGTCGCAGGTGCGTTCATGACCCGGGAACGGCTCGGATATCTGGATTATGTCTACCCGGCCATCACGGAGATACCCACCGTGGTGTGGTTTCCAAAGGGCCGGGAGTTCGAATACACCGAATGGTCCGATCTCATTGGCAAGGTGGGTTCCACCCTGATCGGCAACAGCTTTGGTCAGGCCTTTGACGAATACGCCGAGGCCCATCTGACCATCGAAGGGGTGCGATCGATCGAACAGTCGTTCCGGATGGCTAAAGCCGACCGGGTCGACTACGTGCTGTATGAAGCCTTACAGGGCAAGGTGAAACTGGCCAAGTACAACTGGCTGGACGATTTCACCGCGTCAAATCAGTTTATCAGCGTGGAAAACCTGTATTTCGCGTTCCCGAAGAACTCCGCGTGCAACACACCGGCGCTGCGCGTGGCCTTTGCCGACGCGCTGGAGCAACTGCACAGCAGCGGCCGGGTTCACCAACTGATCGAGCAGTACACCACCGAATACGTCAATCAGCTCTGACCGCCGGCCCGAACGCGCTTAACGCCGCGCATCCAGCAGCTCACGTAAAGCCGCGGGTAACATCCGGCGCGCGCGCTCGCTCACCGTTCGCTCGTGTCGCTGCCACAACACACCGAGGTAGATAACCCCCAACCCGATGGCACTCAACACCACCGGAAACAGCCAGCTGTCGGCAAACACCTCCGCCGCCAGATAGCCCAGATAGCCACAGCTGCCCAGTGCCCCGAAAACCACAAAGACCCGGCGCACCAGCACCACGCCGACGCCGATCATCAGCAGATTGATGCAGAAATAAATGAACTTGGACAGCTCGCTGTCCGAGTACTGCGACGACAGCCCGCCCCAGAACGCGATCACGCCAAACAGGTAGAGCCAGAACGCGTAATCGGCCTGATGCCGGGATCGGACATCGACCCAGAACGCCAGTCCGATCATCAGCAGCCCGGTGTACATCGACACCAGCGAGCGCAGCGCCCAGTCCGGATCACCACCCGCCAGCATGGCCGCCAGGTCCATGGTCAGATACCAGAGGGTGACCGCAATCGGCATGATCAGGAACGGGTACCGGAACTTCCACGCCAGGATCGCCCCCACCGCCAGAGTGCCCAACTCCATGTACAGCCAATGCCAGCGGATATAGCGATGAAAGCCCCGGTACACGCTGTCGTCCGGCCACACCCCCAGCGCCTGCTGCAGGCCGTAAATGGCCAGCGGCGTCAGACAGACAACAAAGGTGGCGCAGATGCCGGCCGGCACCTTCAGGCCCCGGCGCGCGAACACCTGCGCGCACTTCAGCCCGGCCAGCGCATAGAGCACCGAAATCGCGACGATTCCGGCACCGCCGAACGCCTCCCAGCCCAGGTTCATGAACAGGGTCATGGCGCCAATGGCAATCAGCCCGCCCAGGTAGTACAACACGTGGGTAAAGTTGAAGCCGGGGCCGCCGTCGGGGTGATGCTGGAGGAACGCCAGCAACGCCTCCGCCTGATCCTGCGACAGTATCCGCTGCGCCACGGCGTCTTCGAGTTTTTTCTTGGTTAACTGCATGGTCTGGCTCTAAAAAAGTGACACCGCGGCGATACCATCACGGCGATGGCGGTGCGTACATGGCAAAAACTTCCGCCCCGGTCAGGTTCTTGGTCGGATTGGCAAAACTGTAATACTCCGGCTTTTCATCAATGAAAATCTGATCGCGGAACTGCACCTCGGTCAGATCATCGAACACGCCCACCGGCACCATGTACTGCTGGCTGTCCTTGAGCCGATAGAAAAGGTGAGTACCACACTGACTGCAGAACCCCCGTTCGGCCCAGGGCGAGGAATCAAACACCGAAATGAAGGACTCGCCACCGAAAGACACCTCCGTCCCGCACTCGACCACCATCAGGGCCGAGCCCCCCCATTTCCGGCACATACTGCAATGGCAGGCGCCGGCGTGCGGATCGACCTGCGCCGCCGTCAAGGTCACTTTTCCACACAGGCACTGGCCATGGTGCTGTCCTGTTTGCGACATATCACTTTCCTCCTTGAATTCAATGATGCCAAAACGCGCCGCCCTTGCGGGTACGCACCAGCGCCGCGTCGACATGATGCCTATAGCCCATGAACCCGCAAAGCGCCAGCCGCCAGCTCCGTCGGCCTAGAGGCCTAGAGCCGGTGTTCGATCACGGCCATCATCGTGAAGTCCAGGCGCCGGGGCCAGTCTCCTTCAATCCTGCCCCAGCAACGACAACGCCAGCGCTCCCCACAACACCAGCAGAGCGATCAGGCTCGCACCGAAACAGAAGAACCGGTGGCTGACGTTGTTGTAGCCCAGATGTATCACGCTGTGCACCGCTCGCAGGGCAACGAACAGCCAGGCCGCCCAGAGCGATACCTGGGTAACGCTGCCGGTGACGAAAGTCATCAACACCCCGATGTAAAACAGCGGCGGCACCTCGAAGTGGTTCTGCACATGGCGCCCCAAAACGTGCAGCCAGTCCGGCTGAGCCCCCTCGGTGTAATGTCGGTAGTACTTGATGCTGACTTGGCGCCGCCGGATGGCAACAAAACGGGAAATACCGAGTGTGAAGATCATGCTCAGGGTCAGTAAAAACATCCCCAGAGCCGGGTAGAGAATAGCAATCTGACTCAAACGGATACCCTCACTTGCGCGTCGATGATTCGGGGTAGCCTACCAGCCGATCCGGCGCCAAGCAGCAAAAAACCCCGCAATTGCGTGCCCACGACCAAGATCTAGCCCCAAGCCCGGCG
>JBPEXU010000253.1:0-5218 GCA_052031225.1 Marinobacter sp.
TGATTCTGGAGCCGGACGTGCCCCGTTCCCTGCACGCCTGCCTGCGGGAGATTTCCGGCTTGCTGGAAGAGATCGAAAGCGGCAGCGCCCGGCGGGCCCGACGGCTGGCCGCCGCGCTGTACGCCAACCTGCGCTATGGCGACCGGGACTACATCCAGGAGCGCGGCCTGCACGAGTATCTGGTCGATTTCATCGCCCGCATCCAGGGCCTGGCCGACCAGATTCAGCAAGACTACATGGGGTGGTAGGTATGCGACTGAATATCCGACATCACACCACGTACACCTACGGCGCTCAGGTCAGCAAGAGCATTCAGTACATCCGGCTGACCCCGCGCAACACCCCTCAACAGCGCATTTTGCAGTGGTCGCTGACGGTGCCGGGCGAAACCGCCGCCATGACCGACGGCTTTGGCAATCAGGTCACGGTGATGACGCTGAACGAGCCCACCGACACCATCCATCTGGCGGCCGAAGGGGTGGTGGATCTCACCGGCAAGCCGCTGACCCGGGACGATTCGCCGTTCCCGCCCCAGGTGTTCCTACGGCACACGCCACTGACCGAGCCCAGTGCCGAGATCAAGGCCTTTGCCCGCCAGTTCACCGGCCAGAAGCGCAGCCTGATGAAGCTGATGAACGAGGTACGCTCACGCATTCAGTTCACCCCCGGCGCCACCACCGTCACCCACACCGCCGCCGAGGCGTTCGAACTCGGGGCCGGTGTGTGTCAGGACCACACCCATGTCTTTATCGCCTGCTGTCGTTACATCGGCGTGCCGGTCCGCTACGTCAGCGGCTACATTCACTCCCAGGGTGACGACCACCTGTCGACCCACGCCTGGGCCGAGGCCTGGGTTGGCCGCAACTGGCAGACCTTCGACGTGGTCAACACCCTGAACGTGGCCGAAAGCCATCTCAAACTCGCCATCGGCCTGGATTACCGGGACGCCGCGCCGGTGCGCGGCATCCGTTCCGGTGGCGGCGACGAGCAGATGGACACCCGCGCCTGGGTGACCGAAGCATCGCAGTAGAAAAACCTATCCAATGGCACGAAAAAGCACTCACGCGCCGGCACGGTTGGCATTAGACTGAGCACAACTCAGTGGCTGATTCAGGAGGCCATGTATGACTTATTGCGTTGCCATGCGGCTGGAAGAAGGGTTGGTGTTTGCGTCCGACTCCCGCACCAATGCCGGCTTCGATCAGATTTCCACCTTCCGGAAGATGCATGTCTTCGAGCAACCCGGCGAACGCGAGCTGGTAATCCTGTCGGCCGGCAACCTCGCCACCAGCCAGAGCGTCATTAGCCTGCTCGAACGCCGGGCCGGCACCGACGAGGCTAACGTGCTCAGTACCGCCACCATGTTCGAGACCGCCGAGCTGGTCGGCCAGACGATCCGCGAAGTCATCGCCCGCGACAACCCGAACGGGGCCATGAGTCACGTCGATTTCAGCTGCTCGCTGATCCTCGGCGGTCAGATCAAGGGCGAAACGCCCCGGCTGTACAACGTCTACCCCGAAGGCAACTTCATCGAGGCGACCGAGGAAACCCCGTTTTTCCAGATCGGCGAATCCAAGTACGGCAAACCGATTCTGGATCGGGTCATCCACTACCGGACCCCGCTCGACCGGGCCTACCAGTGCGCACTGATCTCGTTCGACTCGACCATGAAGAGCAACCTGTCGGTGGGCATGCCCATCGACGTCGCCCTGTACCGGCGGGATGCGCTTAAACCCTGCTTCACCGAGCGGGTTGAGGAATCGAACCCCTATTTCCAGGAATTGCGCCAGCACTGGCACACGGGCATCCAGGCTCTGTTCGAGCAGCTGCCCCCGCCCAAAGTACAGCAGGTAGGGTGACGTAAACGCTGGCGAGTACGCAGGGCTCAGCGGTCAAGGTAGCCGGTCAGTTCCATGTAGCCCTCGCCGGCGTGGCTGCCGGAGATCGACACCGGGCTCTCCCAGTAGGGGTAGAGCCCGCGGTTGAGGTAATCGCCGGGCGGCGCACTCACCTCCAGAGCCACACCTTGATCCGGCACCCGCAGCCGCCAGCGGATGGGCACTGCGCCCCGGTGAGCCAGCGCCTCCAGCGTTAGGTCTTCCCCGGTCAGCGCCACCGGCGTGCCGTGGGCGGGAATCCAGGTGCCGGCGCGGAAGCCGCCGTCCTCCTCCCGGAGCTGGAACGCCATCAGTTTGTCACCGCTGTCCAGATGCAAAGCAAACCAGTCCCAGCCCTGCTGACCGGCTTTCAGAAACTGGCTGCTCCACTCCCGGTCAAACCAGCCCTGGCCGCTGACCGCCAGCCGCCGTTCGCCGAGCGTCACCGTGCCATCGATGCGGATATCGACCAGGCTGAAATACATCGAGCCTTCGCCGCTGGCCGACTTGGCACTGAAGCCTTGCTGCCCGTGCCGTACCGGCTCGCCTGCCACACTCAGGGTCAGCTCGAAGCGCCAGGGTGACGCGCCATCGGCTGCCGGCTGAGCGACCGTCAGGCGCCACTGCCCCGGCACCCCGGTCGCCGTCAGTTCCCAGTGGTCGAGCCAGACCCGAAACGGCTCGGCCTGGGCACCGGCCTGGCCGAGGTCGCCCCGGGCCAGACGCTCGGCGAAGCGATGTTGACCCTTGAAGCTCACTGCGGCGTGGGCCATCCAGGCCGAGTGCCGTGGCCAGCGTTGCGGGTCGGGCGCGGGATCGGACGGCCGACGCGGCTGCAGCGCCTGGCGGAACTGGGTCCATTGCAGGCCCAGCGGCTGGCCGTCGTCGGTGCGCAGGTTGGCGGTCAGGTACCACCACTCAATCCGGTGCTGGGGGTGGGGGCCAAGGTCTGCGGGCAGGGTAATGCGATCCCCCGGCCGGGGTTGCAGAAAGGGCACACCGGTATCCGCCGGGCCGGCGTCGGCCAGGCCGGCGAAACCGTCGGGCTCGGGGGCGTCGGCACAGCCGGCCAACGCCAGAACGCCAACCATCGCCATCAGCAGCGGCTTCATCGCTCGCCTCCGGCACTCAGCGACGCCGGTGTCGGGCGCAGCGCCGGACGGCGCAGGGCCAGGGCCATCAGCCCGGCGATAGCGGCACCCACCGCCAGTGCCACACCGGCCAGCACCAGCCAGAACCCGGGGTAGACCGCCATCGGCAATGCCCAACCAAAGGCCATGGGGTTGATCCGCGCCACCAGCACCCAGGTGAGGCCAATTCCCAACGGCAACGCCAGCAGCCAGGTTGCCAGCGCCACTCCGACCGCCAGGCGCAGCAACTGGCCCGCCATCGCCACCCGGGTCAGTCCCCAGACCGCCAGCAGGCGCAAATACCAGACCCGGGTCATCAGGAATACCCAGCCCATCAGCAGCAGGGCCAGCGCCGACAACAGCAGCGTCAGCGCGGTCATGGCCCGGGTCAGCCGGAAGGTCTGATCGAACACCTGGCTGGCGAGCTGGCGGATGGTGTCGGCGTCCCGCACCGTCACAGGGCCGCTCGCCCACACCGATTCCAGGCCCGCCACCAACGTCGCCAGATCCGCGCGACCGGGCGACAGCGACAGGCTCTCGAAGGTGGCGGCGAAGGCCGGCGGCAACAGCCGGGCGGCCACCAGCACCTCACCCGCCGGTCGGCCATAGTCGGCATAGATACCGGCCACCGGCGCCTGAACCCCGGTTTCCGGCCCATCGGTGAAGCGCACCTGCACCAGATCCCCCATCGACAGCCCCAGACGCCGGGCCAGTTGTTCGTTCACCAGCACCGCCTCGCCGGCGGCCACCCGGGGCCAGGCCCGGTCGTCGCCGGCCAGCAGAGTCCAGGAGTGCACCAGCGGGCCGATGGGCGCCAGCGCAAACACATCGACCGGCTGCGACCCCGCGCACGCCGGGCAAGCCACCCATCCCCGGCCCCGGATCACCCGATGGTAGGCGCCGCCCTGCCCGGTCAGGTCCTGCGCCCGCAGCCAGGTCAGTGCCTCGGCACCGGAGGCACCGTCAGGCAGCTCCAGGTAGTAGTCGGCACTCAGGCGCTGGCCCAGCCACTGCTCAAACGTCGACTCGAACGTGGTCACCAGCGCCTGCACCGCCAGCACCAGCGCCAGGGCGAACTGCAAGGCCACCAGCGGCAAGGCCAGGCGCCGGCAGAGCACGCCGAACTCGCGCCAGCGCCAGCGCGCCAAGGGGTCCGGCACCCGCGTCGCGGCCCGGGCGGCTACGCCCGCCAGCACCCGGGGCGTCAGCAGGCCATAGCCGAGGAACACCAGCGCCACCGCCACAAACAGCAACCACAGCGCCGGCGTCAGCACCACCAGCGCACCGCCCAGTATCAACGCCAGACCGGCCGCCCAGACGACCGTCTTGCCGGTACCCTGGCCGGTCGGCCGGCCCAGGGACCCAGCGCCCCAGGCACAGGCGACCAGCACCACGGCCACCATGATCAGCAACGGTCGCAGCGGGCCGGCGCCATCGGTGGCGTACACCCGGGCATCGAACAGACCGTTCAGGGCCTGGCCGAAGCCCTGCCCCAGCCCGCTGGCCAGCCCCTGGCCGAGCCACAGCCCCGGCACCACGCACACCAGAGAAAGCACCAGCAGCTCGGCCAGCAGCCCGGCGTGCAGCCATCGCTCGGGCACGCCGAGCCGGACCAGCAATGCCAGGCTGTCCCGGCGCTGGGCCAAGGACAACCGATAGACACTGCGCAGCAGCAGCGCGGTGATCAGCAGTACCAGCACACTGAGGGCGTCGAGGTTGAGCAGAAAACTGTCGCCGAGCTGGCCGGTGTCGGGCGCCAGGGCCAGTGTGTCGCGGCGGTAGCCCGCCGGCAGCGGCACGCCGTTGTCGTGCCACAATAGGCTCAGCCGCGAGGCCCGGGCCGACAGCTCAGCGGCATCGGCGATGTCCAGAAACGGTCGGCCGTCCAGGGCCTGGCCGGACAGCCCATCGGCGGCCGGTTGCCGCGCCGCGCAATGCGCCGCCAGCGGGTCGACCCCCACCACCCAGGCACCGCCATCCGCCGGCAGCACTTCCAGCCAGGGCATGACGCACAGCCCGGCCCGGCGCAAACGAACGAAATCGGTCACGGTGACCGGCCGACCGTCGTCCCGCACCACTTGGGGCCGCTCGGCCAGGGCGCCTTCGCTGTCGCCCAGGCTGTGCCGGGCCTGACTGGTGAGATGGTGAATCCCGCTCCACAGCGCGCTCGACAGCAGGATCATCAAGGCCAGGGCGAACAGTTGCAGCGGG
>JBPEXU010000254.1:0-8635 GCA_052031225.1 Marinobacter sp.
GCAGGAGCCAGAGGCACAGGGCGATGCCAGCGGGCCAGACATAGAGTTCGGTGATCGGTCGGAAGCGCTTGCCTTCCAGTTCGATGGGTTCGAGCTGGTTGATGCTCTCGTAGATCAGTTCCAGCTCGGGCAGGCTGCGGGCCCGGAAGTAGCGGCCACCGGTCTGTTCCGCCATCCGCGTCAGCAGGGCTTCGTCCAGATCCCGGGACGGATTAACCCGGCGGGAGCCGAGCAGGCCGCGCTGGAGCATGGTTTCCGCGCCGATGCCGATGGTGTACAGCCGGACACTGGCGGCCTGGGCAATTTCGGTCGCCTTGTCGGGGGTGATCTCGCCGGCGGTGTTGGCGCCATCGGTCAGCAAAATGGCCACGCGCTGTTCCTGCGGCCGATCCCGCAGGCGCTTAATGGCCAGGCCGACGGCATCGCCGATCGCGGTGGCTCGCCCGGCCATGCCCAGCCCAGCCTCCTGCAGGAGCGTCTGTACCGTTTTCCGGTCGAAGGTCAGGGGCGCCTGCACGTAGGGTTCGGTGCCAAACAGGATCAGGCCCAGGCGGTCGCCCTCCCGGCGGGCGATGAAATCCTCCAGCACCAGCTTGACCGCCTGCAACCGGTTGATGCTTCGGCCCCGGAGGATCATGTCCTGTTCGTCCATGCTGGGGGAGATGTCCACGATCAGCATCAGATCCCGACCGGAGACCGGCAGCTGGATCTCTTCGCCAACGTGCTGAGGGCGGGCGAGTGCGATCACCAGCAGAGTCCAGATCAGCGCCCACAGCGCTTTGCGCCATCGCGGCACTCCGTTGCCCTGGCGGCTGACGCCGGGCAGACCGGCGAGCCAGTGACCTGTCGGCAGCACCGGCGCCGCAACCGGTTGTGCGGGCGGTCGGCGCCAGAGCAACAGCAGTGGGAGCGGCAGCAGCACCAGCGCCCAGGGGTAGGCCAGCTCGGTCATCGCCGACCTCCCAGCCACATCCGGGCGAACGCCAGGGCATCCCGGGGCTCGAGTCGGGTTTCGGGGTGCCAGGCACTCTGGACCAGGGCCTCGACCACCGGCCGCGATGCGATCCGGTCGCGGGGAGCGGTCGTTAGCAGGAATTCGGCCCAGTCCGCGCCGGACAGGGCTTCCGGATGTTGCTCCGGATAACGGGCCCGGGCGGCTTGTTTCAGCAGGGTGTTCAACTGGGTGAACCAGGCGGGCGTTGGCGTTGCCGACTGTTCCAGTTGGCGCAACTGTTGTCTGGCCAGCGCGCGCCAGCGATTGCGGCGCCGTCGGCGCAGCGCGAAACGGGCAAGCCAGGCGCCGGCGGCAATCAACAGCAGCGCCAGCAACCACCAGCCCGGAGCCGGCGGCCACCAGCCGCCGACCTCTGGCAAATGAATATCGCGCAGCTGGCTGAGCGGATCGTGCTGCGGCATCTTCGGGGTCATCCGATGCGCCCCCTCGGCCCCAACAGCGACCGGAGTATGGTGGCCGGCTCGTCGGTAGTGGTCAGGGTGGCGGAGACCACGCCCGAGGTTCGGAAACACTCTGAGAGCTGTTGTTCGTGCGCAGCCACCCGCTCTCGCCAGGCGTGCTGAAAGCGGGGGTTGCCGGCGTCAAACCAGATTGGCCCGTCCGGGCCCGCGACCGCGAACCGGCCCGACTCCGGCAGCTTCTGCTCAAGCGGGTCCACCACTCGGAGGGCGTTCACCACGTTGTGCCGTGCCAGCGAGCCCAGCAGCGATGCGGTATCGTCGCTCAGAGCGAGGAAGTCGCTGATGACGAAAATGCGGCTGCCGGTGTGAGAGACCCGGCGGGTTTCCGACAGCGCGAGGTCGAGGGGCGAGCTCGGGCGCTCGGGTTGGGGCTGAAGGGGCTGCGGGTCGTCGGGTTTGCGTTGGCGCTCGGCCAGGCAGTCGAGCAGCCGGAGCACGGATTTTTTGCGCCGGGCCGGGCGCTGGATGTCAATTGCCTGCCCGTTGAACACGACCCCGCCAACCTGGTCTCCGGCCCACAACGCCAGCCAGGCCAGGATGGCCGCCACCTGGGCGCAGCGCACCTGCTTGTAGGCGCCGGTACTGGCGAAGAACAGGCTTGGGCTCAAATCGCACAACAGCAGTACCGGCCGTTCCCGCTCCTCTTCGTAGAGTTTGGTGTGTGGCGACTGTCGACGGGCGGTGACCCGCCAGTCGATGCTGCGGATATCGTCGCCGGGCTGGTACTGGCGCACTTCCGCAAACGCCATACCGCGACCCCGTTGCGGCGAGCGCTGTAAGCCGGATTGGCGCGAGCGCACGGGCCGGGCCGCCGGCAGCTTGAGTGCCCGGGCGTCGGCCTGCAGGCGAATCAGACCTTGCAGATCAATGTGGGTGAGTGCCTGGCGAGTGACCATGGTCTCCACGTTGGTTTGTCGGGGCTTGGTAACCTCAGGCCGCAACCGGAACCCGGTCGATCAGCCGCTGGATCACCGTGTCGGCGGTGATCCCTTCCGCTTCCGCCTCGAAGGTCAGCAGGATGCGGTGACGGAGCACGTCAAACGCCATTTCCCGAACGTCTTCCGGAGTGACGTAGTCCCGCCCGTCGAGCCAGGCCAGGGCACGGGCGCAGCGGTCGAGCGCGATGGTGCCCCGCGGGCTGGCCCCGAAGGCGGTCCAGCGCGCCAGCTCCGGGTCCAGGCTGGCGGCGTCGCGGGTCGCGAGCACCAGGGCCAGCAGGTATTGCTCGACGGGCTCGGCCATGTACAGCTCGGCCACTTCGGCGCGGGCACGGAAGACCTGCTCCGCCGACAGCCGGCTGTCGACCTTCGGAAATCCCTGACGGTAATCGTTGCGGGCCAGGTGCAGGATGGCCTTCTCCGCTTCCGCGGAGGGGTAGTCGATGATGACGTGCATCAGGAAGCGGTCGAGCTGCGCTTCTGGCAGGGGGTAGGTTCCTTCCTGCTCAATCGGATTCTGGGTGGCCATTACCAGGAACAGTTCATCAAGCGGAAAGGTTTTCAGGCCGACGCTGATCTGTCGTTCGCCCATGGCTTCCAGCAGTGCCGATTGCACTTTGGCCGGCGCCCGGTTGATTTCATCGGCGAGCACCAGATTGTGGAAAATCGGACCCTTCTGGAATTCGAACTGACCTGTTTCGGCCCGGTAGATCTCACTGCCGGTGATGTCCGATGGCAGCAGGTCCGGGGTGAACTGAATCCGGTGGAAGTCCCCCTCCAGGTGCTCCGCCAATGCCTTGATCGCCGTGGTCTTCGCCAGGCCCGGGGCGCCCTCGACCAGCAGGTGGCCGTCGGCGAGCAGGGCGATGAGCAACCGGTCGACCAGTTTTTCCTGACCAATAATCCGTTTGGCTAACTGTGACCGAAGCTCGGCGAACGTATGCTGTAACGACATTGGACGTAACTGCCCTCCTGTATTTATCCGATGCCCTGCTAAGGAACCGTATTGATCATAAGTAGTTGCCGCAGTTTTCGCATCTGAACGGCAAAAATCAAGCGTTTGGCTATGCTTATGTGACGATGCGTGGATTACGTTTATTTCACACTAACCAGAGGTTAATCATGAATGCGCTGACAGTGGCCAGCAAGGAACAGTTTTTTGAACAACTGGCTGACGCTTTTGCACAAAAAATTGCCAAGACCGAAGCGAAAAAAATCAGCGAATTTGCCCAGCAGCACTATGCCCACATTCCTCTTGAAGAGCTGGTGAGCCGGCGTTTTTCCGATACCTACGGCGCGATCCTCGCCGCCTGGCAGTTCCTCCAGAAGCGCACCCCGGACGAAACCCCGGTCTCTGTCTTCAATCCCGACCTGGAGAGCGATGGCTGGCAGTCCACCCACACCGTCATTTTTATCCTGCATCCGAACATTCCGTTTCTGATCGACTCACTGCGCATCGCCATTAACCAGCGCGAAATCGGCACCCACTCCATCCAGCACTCCATCCTGCACGTCGACCGAGATAAGTCTGGCAAGCTCAAGAAACTGCACCCGACCAAGACCAGCAGTTCCGGGGCCGGCTACGAGGCCTTTATCGTGCTGGAAATCGACCGCCACAGCGACCCCGCCGATCTCCGGGAGTTGGAAGAGGCGCTGCAGAAAGTGCTGCACGAAGTGCGCATTGCGGTCGCCGATTTTCCGATTGTCAAAGACAAGGTCTGTGAAATCGTCGCCGAACTGGACACCACCACCGCCGGCATCAGCGAGGAACAGAAGAAAGAAGCCAAGGCATTCCTGAACTGGCTGGTGTCCGATCATTTTACCTTCCTCGGTTACGACGAATACGATTTTGCCAAGGACAAGGACGGTATTGCCGTGCGCCGGGTGGCGAACTCCGAGCTGGGCATCCTCCGGGTTCACAACGAGCGTCCGGAACGGGTCCGGCTGAACGAGCTGCCGCAGCGCACTCGCCAGGAAATGACCCGCAGCGACGACATTTTCATCTTCGCCAAGTCGGCGCAGCGTTCCCGGGTTCACCGCCCGGCCTACCCGGATTACATCGCGGTCAAGAAGTTCAACAGCAAAGGCGAGGTGGTCGGCGAACGGCGCTTCCTCGGCCTGTACACGGCGCGGGTTTACAACGAGCGGCCGGACGAAATCCCGCTGCTGCGGCGCAAGGTCGAGAGCGTGATGGAGCGTTCCGGTTTCCTCCGCGACGACTACGCGGGCAAGGAACTGGAGCAGATCCTGACCCTCTATCCCCGCGATGAGCTGTTCCAGATCGAAACCGACGAGCTGCTGAAAGTCGCCAAAAACATTCTCTACATCCAGGAGCGGCGCCGCATCGAGCTGTTCATGCGCGAAGATGTCTATGGCCAGTTCGTGACCTGTCTGGCGTTCTTCCCCAGAGACATCTACAACACCGAGCTGCGTCTGAAAGTCGAGCAGGTGGTGCTGGACAGCTTGGACGCCGAAGACATCGAATTCGTCACCCACTTCTCGGAGTCGGTGCTGGCCAGGGTTCAGTTCACCATTCGCGTGCCCCAGGTTGAAAACCGCCAGCTGCCCATCGCGGAGGTTCGGGAAAAGGTCATCGAGCTGGCCCAGTCCTGGCGCGACGGCTTGTACGAGGCGCTCAGTGAAACCTACGGCGAAGAGCCCGGCAACGAGCTGTATCGTTTGTGGGCGGGCGGTTTCCCGGCCAGTTACACCGACATGTTCTCGCCACGCCGGGCCGCCATCGATCTGGAGTACATTTCCGCCGCAGCCCGGACGGACGATCTGGCGATGAGTTTCTACCGGGCGCTGGAAGAGGACGAGAGCACGCTGCACTTCAAGCTGTTCTACCCGGACGAGCCGATTCCGCTGTCCGATGTGATGCCGATTTTCGACAACCTGGGGTTCCGGGTGGTGGGCGAGCATCCGTTCGAAGTGGACGACCGCAACGGCAAGACGGTCTGGATTCACGATTTCACGCTGCAGGCGCACACCGGCGCGGTGGTCGATATCCATCGCATCCGGCCGATCTTCGAAGATCTGTTCCGCCGGGTCTGGCACGGCGAGGCGGAGAACGATGCGTTCAACCGTCTGCTGCTGTCGTCCTACATGAGCTGGCGCGAGATCGCGTTGTTGCGTACCTACGCCCGGTACATGCGGCAGATCCGGTTCTCCAACAGCCAGACCTTTATCTCCAACACCCTGGTCAATCATGTCCAGTTGACCCGGATGCTGCTGGACTATTTTGAAGTCCGCTTCAACCCGGATCGGTACCAGAGTTCGGGCAAGAGCGATGCCGCCCAGCAGAAACTCGAAATCGAGTTCAATGCGGCCCTTGAAGAGGTCGAGAACCTCAGTGAGGACCGGGTATTGCGGCTGTACATGGAGCTGTTCCAGGCCACGCTGCGCACCAACTACTATCAGGTGGACTCGCAGGGCGAGCCCAAGCCCTACATCAGCGTGAAGTTCGATCCGTCGCGGATTCCGGACATGCCACTGCCGTTGCCGATGTTCGAGATTTTCGTTTACTCACCGCGGGTCGAAGGGGTACACCTGCGGGGCGGCAAGGTCGCACGGGGTGGCCTGCGTTGGTCGGACCGGTTCGAGGACTACCGCACCGAGATCCTGGGCCTGGTCAAAGCCCAGCAGGTCAAAAACGCGGTCATTGTGCCGGTCGGTGCCAAGGGCGGATTCGTCGCCAAACGCCTGCCGGACCCGTCCGACCGGGAAGCCTTCATGGCCGAGGGCATTGAGGCCTACAAGACCTTCATTCGTGGTCTGCTGGATCTGACCGACAACCTGGTCGAGTCCGGCATCTGTCCGCCCGAACGTGTGGTGCGGCATGATGAAGACGACCACTACCTGGTCGTGGCCGCCGACAAGGGCACCGCCACCTTCTCTGACATCGCCAACCAGATCTCCGCCGAATACGGCTTCTGGATGGGCGATGCCTTTGCGTCCGGAGGCAGCAACGGCTACGACCACAAGAAGATGGGCATTACCGCCCGGGGCGCCTGGGTGTCGGTCGAGCGTCATTTCCGGGAAATGGGCATCAACCCGGCCGAGGACGAATTCACCGCCATCGGGATCGGCGATATGGGCGGGGACGTGTTCGGCAACGGCATGCTGTGTTCCGAGAAGACCAAGCTGGTGGCCGCGTTCAACCACATGCACATCTTCGTCGATCCGGACCCGGACCCCGAGGTGAGCTACAAAGAGCGCAAGCGGCTGTTTGAAATGCCCCGTTCCGCCTGGACCGATTACAACCCGAAACTCATTTCCAAAGGCGGCGGCGTGTTCAATCGCAGCGCCAAGTCGATCCCGGTCAGCCCGGAAATGAAAAAGCTGCTGGGTATCAAGGCCGACCGGGTGCCGCCGAACATGCTGATCTCCCACATTCTGAAGGCCCCGGTGGATCTGCTGTGGGTGGGCGGCATTGGCACCTACGTGAAGGCCAGTACCGAATCGCACAGCGATGTCGGCGACAAGGCCAACGACGGCCTGCGGATCAATGGTTCGGAATTGCGCTGCAAAGTGGTCGGCGAGGGCGGTAACCTGGGTCTGACCCAGCTTGGCCGGATCGAATACGCCCTCAAGGGTGGCCGGCTGAACACCGACTTTATTGACAACTCCGGCGGTGTTGATTGTTCCGACCACGAGGTCAACATGAAGATCCTGCTCAATCGCGCGGTGGCGATGGGCGATCTGACCGCCAAGCAGCGGAACCTGATGCTGGAGGAAATGACCGACGATGTCGCGGCCCTGGTTCTGAAGAACAACTACCGCCAGACCCAGGCCATCAGCATCGCCAGTGAGGATGCCGCCAGCCGGCTGGAAGAGTACCGGCGGCTGATGAACACGCTGGAGAGTCAGGGCAAGCTGAACCGGTCGCTGGAGTTCCTGCCGGACGACGAAACACTGTCCGAGCGGAAACTCGACAAGAAGGGGCTGACCCGGCCGGAGCTGTCCGTGCTGATCTCCTATGTCAAAGGCGACCTCAAGCAGGCCCTGGTCAACAGCTCGCTGCCCGATGAGCCGCTGCTGGCGGGCGAGATGTACAAGGTCTTCCCCCGGGCGCTGACCCAGAAGTTCTCCGAGGAGCTGGGTGAGCACCAGCTGCGGCGGGAGATCATCGCCACCCAGATTGCCAACGACATGGTCAATCACATGGGCATTACCTTCGTGGAGCGCTTGAATCAGTCCACCGGCGCGGACCCGGCGTCCATCGCGCTGGCCTGGATCATCGCCCGCGATGTGTTCCGGATCGACAACTGGTGGGACAAGATCGAGGCTCTCGACTACCACATTCCGGCGCAGCTGCAGATGGAGCTGATGCAGGACCTGATGCGCCTGATGCGTCGGGCGGTGCGCTGGCTGCTGCGCAATCGTCGCGCCGAACTCAATATTCAGAGCCATATGGAGCGGTTCGCGGACAGCGTCTGGGCGATTACCGCCGGACTGCCAGAGTACCTGGGCGACCAGGCCCGCGAGGCCTGGGAAAAGCGTCACAACGAGCTGGTGGAAGCCGGGTTGCCCAAGGAGCTGGCGTCGGTGGTATCCGGCACCGGGTACCTGTACTCGTCACTGGGCATTATCGAGGCCCGGGAGGCGGTCGGGATGCCGCTGAAGACCGTCGCCAACCTGTACTACGATCTGGGGGATCGCCTCGACCTGAACTGGTTCGCCAACGCCATTGCCGCCCTGAAACCCGCGTCCCATTGGCAGGCGCTGGCTCGGGAAAGCTTCCGGGAGGATCTGGACTGGCAACAGCGCGCGCTGACCACGGGCGTGCTCAAGCTGGCGGGCAAACCCGAGGACGTTCCCCGTTGCATCGAAGTATGGGAGCAGCGTCACGAGCACATGATTGGTCGCTGGCGATCCATGTTGGCAGAACTCAAGAGCGCCCGCGAACCGGAGTACGCGATGTTCTCGGTGGCGCTGCGGGAGCTGCTGGATCTGGCTCAGAGCACCATGCATCAGGCGCCGCTGGAAGAGGAGGCTGCGACCAACTGAGTATTGCGTTATGACCGGGACTTGCGTTCAATTCACGGCTGCAGATCGCTAACAGGAGTGGAACGAATGGGGCAGCTGGATCACCTGCTGGAGAAAAACCGGGCCTGGGCAAACGGTATCAAGTCCGTCGATCCCAAGTTCTTTGATCGTCTGTCGAACCAGCAGGCGCCCGAGTACCTTTGGATCGGCTGTGCCGACAGCCGGGTACCGGC
>JBPEXU010000255.1:0-5217 GCA_052031225.1 Marinobacter sp.
CGCCGACAACAACGCCTGCAGGGTGGCCGAGGTGGTATCCTCGGCCAACGCCGCCGCACTGCACAGACGCCCATCCGCAGTCAGGCGAATACAGGCAAGGGCATTGGCTCGGGTCCCCTCCCCCAATGCAAACTCGTCGTAGGCTTCGACGGCCACCGAGACGCCAAAGCGCGCAGACAGCGCATCCGACACCGCTTCAACCGCGCCCAGCCCGCGTCCACTCAGCCGAATCACATCAGAGTCACACCCGACCGAGAGCTCGGCGCGTACACCATCCTGATCCCGGTGCAGGTCGTAGCTTTGCAGCGCCCAGGCGGCGGGTACTTTCAGATAGCGTTCATTGAACAGTCGGTGGATGGTCAGCGAGTCGATTTCTCCGCCGTTGGTTTCAGCCTCCCGCTGAACCACTTTACTGAATTCGATCTGCAGCCAGCGCGGCAGACTGATGCCATAGTCCCGCTCCAGCACATAAGCCACACCACCCTTGCCGGACTGACTGTTGATCCGAACCACCTCCTCGTACCGGCGACCAACATCGGCCGGATCAATCGGCAGGTAGGCCACGTTCCAGATCTCACCATCAACCCGACGGGCCAGGCATTTCCGGATGGCATCCTGATGGCTACCGGAGAAGGCGGTAAACACAAGCTCTCCGGCGTAAGGATGCCGGGGGTGGGTGGCAATTTCAGTGCAAGCCTCGACCACCTCGGTGATCTCGGCCATCCCGGAAAGATCCAGTTTGGGGTCGATGCCCTGGGAATAGAGATTCATCGCCATGGTGACCAGATCCATATTGCCGGTGCGCTCGCCGTTGCCCATCAGGGTGCCTTCCACGCGATCGGCGCCGGCCATCACCGCCAACTCAGCCGCGGCGACGGCACAGCCACGATCGTTGTGGGTATGTACGCTGATACTAAGGTGCTCGCGATGACGAATGTGGTCACAAATCCACTCAACCTGATCCGCGAACACATTCGGGGTGGCCATTTCCACCGTCGCCGGCAGGTTGATAATCACCGGCTGCCCCTGATCGGGACGCCAGACCCCGGTAACCGCATCGATGACGTCCCGGGCGAAATCCAACTCGGTGCCGGTAAAGCTTTCCGGCGAATACTGGAAGGTCCAGTCGGTGTCGGGATAGCGCTCGGCGAAGGCCTTGACCAGCCGGGCGCCATTCACCGCGATGTCGCGAATACCCGCCCGATCCAGCCCGAACACCTGCTCACGCTGTACCGTCGAGGTCGAATTGTAGACGTGCACGATGGCGCGCCGGGCGCCGGCCAGGGCCTCGTAGGTACGTTCAATCAACTCCGGGCGGGCCTGGGTCAGCACCTGGATGGTGACGTCGTCCGGAATCCGGTTTTCAGTGATCAGCTTCCGGCAAAAATCGAAATCCGGCTGGCTGGCGGCGGGAAAACCGATTTCAATTTCCTTGAAACCGAGCTTGACCAGCAGATCAAAGAGCCGCTGCTTCTGTGCGACCGACATCGGCTTGACCAGCGCCTGATTGCCGTCCCGCAGATCGACGGCACACCAGGTCGGCGCCTGCTCAATGACCCGGTCAGGCCAGCGGCGGTCGGTTTTGGCAATCGGTTGGAAGGCTGAGTACTTTCGATGATCAAACGCCATGAAGAAGGATTCCTTGTGGTCGGTCCAGAGTCACCAGATAAGACCACCATGGTATCGCAGGCTGGCAGACAAGAGATTGCTTATTCAGTCTCAATCTCGCACCATAAAGGCATACTCTGCCCTTTATTTAGTCATCGGCGCAATATTATGACCCCCAACAGCAAGCAACTGGTCAGCATTGACCAAACCGACCGACGGATCCTCGAGCAACTGCAGCGCGACGGTTCCCTCACCAACCAGGAATTGTCCGAAAAGGTGGGCCTGTCGCCCTCGCCCTGTCTCAGACGGGTTCGGGCCCTGGAACAAGCAGGCGTCATCGTGAGACGGGTCACGGTGCTTGACCACAAAAAACTGGGCCTGTCTCTGACCGCCATCATTCTGATCGGCATGGATCGGCACACGCCGGAACGGTTTGCCGCGTTTGAGGAGAAGGTGTCCGGCTACCCCGAAGTGCAGGAGTGTTACCTGATCACCGGGCAGGATGCGGACTACATGCTGAAGGTGATCGTGCCAGACATGGACCACTACCACCACTTTCTGCTCAACCACATCACTCGGATTCCCGGCGTCAGCGGAGTACACTCCAGCTTTGTGCTGCGACGAGTGATCGACAGCACGGCCCTGCCGCTGGGTTACCTGACATCCGCCGGTTAACGCACCAGCTCCCGGACGTAGGCATTGGCCATGCACTTGAGCTCTTCGACCAGCTGATCGCCCTGCGCTTTCGGCAAGGTGACCGCCAGTCGCAGAATGTTGCCGGCACAGCGGGGTAACAACAAACTCGCGGTCCAGCGCCGGTCTTTGGGGATCTGTGGACACTCCTGGGCGAGCCGGGCGTCGAGATCCCGGGCATTGCTGTACAGCTCGCGCAGATCGAGATCCCTCAGTTCCGGCATCGCCTCGACACCGCTCCAGATCGCGGTGTAGGCCGGTTCGGTCTGATAGAACTCGTAAAAGTAGTCGATCAGTACACCGACCGCTTCAGTCAGACTGAGTTCCGGCAGACGATCCCGGAGCGCAGCCTCCATTTTTTCGACGTGCCGCTCGGCCAGGGCGTGGACGATGGCCGCTTTGTTGGGGAAATACCGGTACAGAGACGCCAGCGACATACCCGACTGCCGGGCGATGGCCGACATGCTGGCGCCATCGACGCCAATCTCATCGAAAATGGCGGCGGCGTGGTGCAGGATCGCGTTGACCCGCTCTCGGCTCCGCGCCTGCACCGGCCGGCGTCGGGGAGCTACGTCGATGGTTTCATCGGTCATTATCTGTACCTTGTCTGGCAGGCTCCGTACAATATCCACCACTTTACGACAGAATAGAGTCTGGTGGTCCAGACACCGCCTGTCCATTAGTCTAATAACCCAGTTTCAACCAAACGGAAAAAACGATGCGAGCGAGCCGTTACCTGATAGCCACCCTGAAAGAGACACCGGCAGACGCGGAAGTCATCAGCCACCAGCTGATGCTACGGGCCGGGATGATCCGTAAACTTGCGGCCGGCCTCTACACCTGGCTGCCACTGGGCTTGCGGACGTTGCGGAAGGTGGAGCGGATTGTTCGGGAGGAAATGGACAAGAGCGGTGCCCAGGAAGTCCTGATGCCCGCGGTGCAGCCGGCCGAACTGTGGCAGGAATCCGGACGCTGGACCCAGTACGGGGGCGAGTTGCTGCGACTGAACGACCGGCACGGCCGGGATTTCTGTTTTGGCCCGACCCATGAGGAGGTCATTACCGATCTGATCCGCAACGAGCTCAAAAGCTACAAGGAGCTGCCGGCCAATTTCTACCAGATCCAGACCAAATTCCGGGACGAGCGGCGCCCGCGGTTCGGGGTCATGCGCGCCCGCGAATTCATTATGAAGGACGCCTACTCCTTCCACCTGGATGCCAAGTCCCTCGACGAAACCTATCAGCTGATGCATCAGACCTACTGCAGCATCTTTGACCGGCTGGGACTGGACTACCGGCCCGTGCAGGCGGATTCGGGCGCTATCGGTGGCAGCGCGTCCCACGAATTCCATGTCCTGGCGTCCTCGGGCGAGGACGCCATCGTCTTCAGCACCGGCAGCGACTACGCCGCCAACATCGAAAAAGCCGAGGCGGTGGCGCCCGAAGGCGACCGGCCGGCGCCGTCTGAGCCGCTGACCGAAGTTGCGACACCCGGCCAGCGCACCATCGATGCCGTGTCCGAGTTTCTTGGCGTCGATGCCACCCAGACAGTCAAGACCCTGCTGGTGAAAGCCGAGCCGGACGAAAACGGCGACTCCGGTCTGGTGGCACTGGTACTCCGGGGCGACCATACCCTGAACGAGATCAAGGCGGAAAACCTCGACGGCATTGCCGAACCGCTGACCATGGCCAGCGAAGAGGAAATCCTCAAGGCCGTCGGTTGTGAGCCCGGTTCCATCGGGCCGGTCAATCTGCCGGTTCCGGTGATCGTCGACCGCAGCGCGGCCCACTTGGCGGACTTCGTCTGTGGCGCCAACAAAGACGACTATCACCTGACCGGCGTGAACTGGGAGCGGGATGTCCCGCTGGGCCGGGTGGAAGACCTGCGCAATGTTGTCGAAGGCGATCCAAGCCCGGACGGCAAGGGTACGCTGGAGATTCGCCGTGGCATCGAGGTCGGCCACATCTTCAAGCTGGGCAACAAATACAGCAAGGCGATGAATGCCACGGTCCTGGATGAGAACGGCAAGAACGTGGTGATGGAGATGGGATGCTACGGCATTGGCGTATCGAGGATCGTTGCCGCTTCCATTGAGCAGAACCACGACGATCGCGGCATCATCTGGCCCGACGCCATTGCCCCGTTCGAAGTCGCTATTGTGACCCTGAACGCGCACAAATCGCCGACCGTTGCCGAAGCGGGTGAAAAGTTGTACGCGCAGCTGCGCCAGGCGGGCTTCGATGTCCTACTGGATGATCGCAACGAGCGGCCGGGCGTGAAGTTCGCCGACATGGAACTGATCGGCATCCCGCACCGGTTCGTGGTGTCTGACCGGGGCCTGGCGGCCGGTACGTTGGAGTACAAAGGCCGTCGCGACGCGGACAAGCAGGACATCCCGCTGGAAGAGGCACTGACATTCCTGGTGAACGCCTCGCCCCGCAAAGGCCTTTAAGTCACGATTCGTCCAGATCAGGAAGCCCGGTGCCGCCCACGACACCGGGCTCCATCTCAAGCCTGACACCAAACTTCTCATACACCGACTTACGAATCCGGGCCGCCAGGCCAAGAATATCCTCGCCATTGCCGCCCCCATGATTAATCAGCACCAGCGCCTGCTGGTTATGCACGCCCACGCGCTGGTTGCGGTAGCCTTTCCAGCCACACTGATCGATTAGCCAGGCCGCCGCCAGTTTGACGCCGCCCGGCTGGGGGTAAAACGCGATCTTCGGAAACGCCATCCGCAATGTCTCAAACGCGGCCTCATCCACCACAGGATTCTTGAAGAAACTGCCAACATTGGGTAGCTGGGCCGGGTCTGGCAATTTGCGCCGGCGAATCGCCATCACCGCTTCGGCGACGGCCAGGGGTTCCAGTTCCGATTCCGCCACCTCACCCAGATAGTCGGACAGATCCCGG
>JBPEXU010000256.1:0-5389 GCA_052031225.1 Marinobacter sp.
GAGCAGCTGCTGTTTCTGATGAGTCACGACCCGGACGGCTTCAATCGCTGGGATTCCGGCCAGCGGCTGGCGGTGGATGTGATTCAGTCGCTGATTGGCGCGAGCAAGGATGCGCCGGTCGATCCGCGGCTGGTAACCGCCTACCGCCACCTGATCAGCGATTCCTCGCTGGATCAGGCACTGGTCGCGAAAATGCTGCAGCTGCCGTCGGAAGCGTATCTGGTGGAACTGGCCGAAGACGCCGACGTGCCGGCGATCCACGCCGCGCGCGAGCGGGTGTTGAAGCACCTGGCGATCTCCCTGCGCAGCGAGCTGGTGGCCTGCTACCGCCGCAACAGTCAGCCCGGACCCTACGAGCTGACGCCCGAGGCCATTGCCCGCCGGAGTCTTCGCAATACCGCGCTGGCCTGGCTGCTGGCCATCAATGACGAAGAAGGGCGGGAGCTGGCGGTTCGCCAGTTCCGCAATGCCGACAACATGACCGACCGCCTCGGTGCTCTGCGGGCTCTGGTCAATTCCGACTACGTCGACGACCGGACCCAGGCGCTGAACGACTTCTATGACCGCTTTAAGGACGACCCTCAGGTGGTCGAGCTCTGGTTCTCGGTACAGGCCTCCAGCGACCGCGCCGGCCAGCTGGATCAGATCCGTGCGCTGCTTCGGCACCCGGCGTTCGACTGGAAAAACCCGAACAAGGTGCGGTCGGTGATTGGCGCCTTTGCCGGCCAGAATCTGGCGGCCTTCCATCAGCGGGATGGGGCCGGCTACGACTTCCTGTCCGAGCAGGTGTGCCGGCTGGATGACAGCAATCCCCAGATTGCCGCAAGGCTGGTCACGCCACTGACCCGCTGGCGGAAATTCGCACCGGAGTACCGCGACCGGATGCGGGCGGCGCTGGAACGCATTCGCGACAAGGACGGCCTGTCGCGGGATGTCTACGAGGTGGTGCACAAGAGCCTGGCCGGCTAGCAATGGTTGCGTGCCCGGCTGTGGCGATCAGGTGGTTGCCGCAGCCGGATACAAAATCGCACTTTCGGTCGATAGACAATGTTGCGCGATCGGCTACTCTGTTGGAAAGTCTGTAACTCCAGCAGATCACAATAAAAAAGCCCTCGAAGAGGCTTCCAGACGGATTTAAGGTTTGACCATGAGATATAACAAGAACGCAGTTCTCGGCGGGCTTCTGGCCCTCTCTGTCGCCGCAGCGGTACCCGCTTATGGTGCGGTTTCAGCCAGCGAGGCGGCGCGCCTTGGCAAGGATTTGACGCCTTTCGGTTCACCCAAGGCCGGTAACGAGTCCGGCACCATCCCGGCCTGGGATGGCGGGCTGACAGAACCGCCTCCGGGCTACGAGGGGAGTGGTCAGCACCACATTAATCCGTTCCCGGACGACGAGGTTCTGTTCACCATCACCGCAGCGAATGCCGAACAGTACGGGGACTACCTCACCGACGGCGTGAAGGCGATGTTCGAGACCTATCCGACGACGTTCCGCATTCCGGTCTATCAGTCGCGGCGGACGCACGCGATTCCGGACTGGGTGGCCGAAAACACCCGGGAAAATGCCACCAGTGCTGAGATCGTCGGAGAGGGTGCGGGCATTGAGGGCGCGTTTGGTGGTTATCCGTTCCCGATTCTGCACGGCAACGACGAACAAAAAGCCTGGCAGGTGATCTGGAACCACCTGACCCGTTGGCGCGGCGTATCGGTGACCCGCCGGGCCAGCGAAGTGGCGGTTCAGCAGAACGGCGACTACACCCTGGTGACCTCCCAGCAGGAAGCCTTCTTCAACTATTACAATCCGGAAGGCGATGAAAGTACGCTGGACAACGTCATCTTCTATTATCTGTCCTTTACCCAGTCTCCGCCCCGCCTGGCCGGGGGCGCGATCCTGATTCACGAGACCCTGAACCAGATTATCAATCCGCGTAACGGCTGGGGCTACAACGCAGGCCAGCGTCGGGTTCGCCGGGCGCCGAACCTGGGTTACGATTCCCCGATCGCCGCCGCGGATAATCTGCGCACCGCGGACGACACCGACATCTTTAACGGTGCACTCGACCGCTACAACTGGAAATACCTGGGCAAACGGGAGATCTACATCCCGTACAACAATTACCGCATCGGTGAAAAAGGGCTGCCGTACTCGGAGATCCTTGGTATCTCCCATTTGAATCCGGATCTGACCCGTTGGGAGCTGCACCGTGTGCATGTTGTGGAAGCCACACTCAAGCCCGGCGAGCGCCATATTTATGGCAAGCGGGTGTTCTATGTGGATGAAGACAGCTGGAACACCGTGCTGCTGGACCAGTACGACGGTCGCGGCGAACTGTGGCGGGTGACCATGGGGCTGCCGAAGAACTATTACGAACTGCCGGGTGTGTGGACCGTGCTGGACGTGTACCACGATCTCCAGGCGCGCCGATACCACGTGCTCGGTCTGGATACCGAGGAGCCGAACACCCGGGTATTCACCAACGACGTTCCCAATAAGCGGTACTTCTCGCCGGCGTCGCTGCGGCGTAGGAGCGTGCGTTAAGGCGCCAAATCCCTGGGTGTACCGCGCCCAGAATAAGTGGCTTTTGACATACCGGCAGCCGGAAGGTTGCCGGTATGTTTACAGTTAATACCGGTACGCCGGTCAGAGACACACAGTAAAAACAACCGATAGGCAATCCGAATGGCTACGAGCTTGATGTGTAAAACCCTCGGTGCAACCTGCCTTGGGCTTTCCATGGCCTGTGCATCTCCAATGGCGCTGGCCGTTGGTGACCTGCTGGAAACGCCGGCCCGTGCGACGGAGCTGGCGCCCTTCAATCTTCTCAACGACGTCACGGTCACCGGAGACCGAATTGTTGCGGCAGGCGAACGCGGTCACATCATTTATTCCGACGACGGTGGTGAGAACTGGACTCAGGCGGAGGTGCCGGTGTCGGTGACCTTGACCGCCCTGGACTTTGGTACCGAATCGCATGGTTGGGCGGTGGGTCACAGCGGCGCCGTTCTGCATTCCAGCGACGGTGGCCAGAGCTGGTCCCTCCAGCTCGACGGCGTTGAGGCGGCAGAACTGGCCATTGCCAGCCAGGAAGACGAAATCGCGGCCATGGAAACCCGCATTGAGCAAGCCCCGGAAGATCAAAAAACCGACCTGGAATGGGCCCTGGACGATCTCTATTTCCGGCTTGAGAACATGCAGGCGGACCTGGAGATCGGCCCGGTAAACCCGTTTCTTGATGTTTGGTTCGAGAACGAGCGGCACGGCTTTGTCATTGGCGCCTATGGCATGATGTATCGCACCCAAGACGGTGGGAAAACGTGGCAGAACTGGGCCACACGCCTGGAGAATCCGCAAGGCTTTCACCTGAACGCCATTGCCCAGGTCACCGGTGGCGCGCTGGTGGTGGTAGGTGAGGCCGGTCAGATCCATGTCTCCGTCGACAATGGTGACACCTGGGCGCTGCGGGACAGCCCGTATCCAGGTTCGCTGTTTGGTGTTATCGGTACCGGTCGGGTGAACGAAATCCTGGCCTTCGGTTTGCGTGGAACGCTGATGTTCTCCGACGATCTTGGCCGTTCCTGGACCATGGTCAATACCGGTTCAACGGCAACGCTCAATGATGGCGCCGCCGACGATGACCGGATCGTGCTGGTTGGTAACGGCGGCGCGGTGCTGACCAGCGGTAACGGTGGTGATACCTTCCGGGTTTATCTGCGCGACGATCGCGAAGCGTTGATGGGCGCGGTGCTGATGCCGGATACCCAGATCCTTGTGGTCGGCGAGGGTGGCGTGAAGCTCACCGATGCCCAAGGCAAGAACCTTCAATAACGCCCTGATGTGGCAACAACAGAACCGACAGTAGAGGGGCTTTTGAATGTCCAACCCGATGCATGACAAGGGCGAACATTACCTGACGACGCCGAAAGCGGAACCGTTTCTGGAACGGCTGATTTTCAACAATCGCGCGGCCATTCTGGTTCTGCTTTCGCTGATTACGCTGTTCCTGGGCTATAACGCAATCAAGATCCAGCCCGATGCCAGCTTCGAGCGCATGATTCCGCTCCAGCACCCGTACATCGTGAACATGATGGACCATCGGGACGATCTGGAGAATCTGGGGAACTTTGTCCGGATCGCCGTCGAGGCGAAAGAAGGTGACATCTTTACCCAGGAGTACATGGAGACACTCAAGCAGATCACCGACGAGGTGTTCTACCTCAACGGGGTGGATCGTTCCGGACTGAAATCGCTGTGGACCTCCAATGTGCGCTGGGTCGAAGTTACCGAGCAGGGCTTCCAGGGCGGTACCGTTATTCCGGATAACTACGACGGCTCCCGGGAAAGCCTGGAACAACTGCGCCAGAACGTGCTGCGCTCGAATGAGGTGGGCCGTCTGATTTCGGACAACTTCCGCTCCACCATCGTTTACGCGCCGTTGTACGAGAAGAACCCCGAAACCGGCGAGCCGCTGGACTACGGTGTGTTTTCCAAGGAGCTGGAAGAAAAAATCCGGCAAAAGTACGAGGCCCAGAACCCGGATATTGAGATCCACATTGTCGGTTTTGCCAAGAAAGTGGGTGATCTGATCGAAGGTATTGGCGCGATTGCCTGGTTCGCCGGCATTACCATCGGCCTCACCACCCTGTTGCTGTTCTGGTACTCACGTTGCTTCGCCGGCACGCTGGTTCCGGTTCTGACCTCCATCATCGCGGTCTTTTGGCAGCTCGGCACGCTGCGGCTGCTCGGCTATGGTCTGGACCCTTACTCGGTGCTGGTGCCGTTCCTGGTCTTCGCCATTGGTATCAGTCACGGTGTTCAGATCGTCAACGCCATGGCGGTTGAAGCGGCGAAAGGTTTCGATGCGGTGACCGCCGCCCGCCTCGCGTTCCGGGCACTGTACATTCCGGGCATGCTGGCCTTGATTTCCGATGCCTTTGGCTTCCTGACCCTGTTCTTCATCGAGATCGATGTGATCCGGGATCTTGCGGTTGCGGCCGGTATCGGGGTTGCGTTCGTCATCATCACCAACCTGGTTCTGCATGTCCTGATCATGTCGTACATCGGCATCTCCAAGGGGGGCGTTCGCCACGTCCAGAATCACGGCGAGAAGCAGGACCGCAAGTGGCGGGTCATGTCCTACTTTGCGCATCCGGGTGTGGCGCCGATTTCCCTGCTGATCGCGGTGATTGGTCTGGGGCTGGGGCTCTACTACAAGCAGGACCTGAAAGTGGGGGATCTGGATCAGGGCGCTCCCGAACTTCGTAAGGATTCCCGTTACAACAAAGACAACGCGTTCATCATCAACAACTACTCCACCAGTGCCGATGTGTTGGTGGTCATGGTGAAGACGCCGGTTGAACAATGCACCCAGTACGAAGTGCTCCGGGCCAT
>JBPEXU010000257.1:0-6017 GCA_052031225.1 Marinobacter sp.
CGGTTGAGGTCGCCGAGGGTCTGGGCCGCTTTGGCCAGGCTGTAGTAGTGATAGGTCTTGCCGGCCACATCGAGCGTGGCCAGGGTGTTCAGACTGTCCTGACTGAGGGTGTCATTCGACATCGGGTGCCTCCTTGTTGGTCGTGATCCGAACGTTCCGGAAGGCTGGGGTGCGGATCGCAATCGAACCCATCCTTTAACTATTGCATCGATTGGCCGGACTTCAACCGCGCAGCCCGGCCCGTTGGCTGTTTTTTCCGCAACATGTCTGTGTACGACGGCAAACGCCCGCAGACCCAATTCGCTTGTGAAAACTCGGGGCAGTTCTGTCATCATTGACCGGCTTGCTTCTGACGGACCAGGAACCCGATTCCCGTGAAACACGATTGCCATTACCACCCCGGCGACCCCGCCAAGTGGCACTGCGGCGAGTGCCAGATGCATTACTGCAGCCGCTGTATGCCGGACGCCAACACCCGCCAGCGCAAAGCGCTGTGCCCGCACTGCAGCAAGGCGATGCGCTACCTGGGCGCAGCCACCGAGGCGGTGCCGTTCTGGCATCGGATCGGATCGTTTTTCCGCTACCCGTTCCACACCGATCCGCTGATGGTGATTGCCATCTGTACCCTGGTGCCGGTGGCGGCGCCCGCCAATCTGATCGGCGTGCTGATCTGGCTGTTTCTGGCCCTGGCCCTGTTCAAGTACACCTATGCGGTGATCGGCCACACCGCCGAAGGGCACCTGAAACCGCCCCCGGTGTCCGTCGCCTTCACCGGCAGTGGCTTCGATATCGTGATCCTGCAGTTGCTGGTGTTTGTGGTGATGGGCGCGCTGGTGACCGCGGCGGGCATGCTGGGCGGACCGCTGCTGATGGCACTGGCGCTGGCGTTCGTGGTGCTGGCGCTGCCCGCCAGCATTATGGTGCTGGCAATGGAGCGGTCGGTGGGCGCGGCCGTCAACCCGATGAACCTGGCGGCCCTGATGTCACGGATCGGGGCCCCCTACTTCCTGCTCTACGGCTATCTGATTCTGCTGACGCTGGCCTCGGGCGCCGCTCAGGACTTTGCCCTCAACCATTTCCCGCTGTGGCTTTCCCAGCCGCTGGCCGGCTTTCTGAACAGTACCTTTATGCTGATCCTGTTTCACATGCTGGGCTATCTGCTGTTCCAGTATCAGGAGGAACTGGGCTTTGCCGCCGATCTGCAGGACCAGCCGGCGGGCGAGGACATGCACGGCCGGGATCGCAGTGCCCGGTTCGACGCCGACATCGACATGAACCTCAAAGACGGCAACTACGATCGGGTCCAGTCGATGCTCAAGGAGGCCCTGAAACGCGACCGGGACAACCCGCTGCGCATCGGCCAGTTGTACCAGTTGGTGATGGCCCGGCGCGATGTCACCGAACTCTACCGCTATCACCCCCGTATCCTGGCCTGGCTGGCGGAACGCAACGACGGCCAGGCCATTGCTGAGGTGTTGGCGCTGCTGCAGGAGGTGGAACCCCAGTTCCGACTCGACGATCCGGAGCTGGCCGTGCGCTGCGCCCAGGCCATGTACCACCGGGGCGAATTCAAGCCGCTGCTGCGCCTGCTGCAGGATTTCCACAAACGCTTCCCGGACAGCGAGCAGTTGGCGCCGGCCTACCTGCTGGTGGCCCAGGCACTGGCCAACGGCCTGGGACAGTGGGAGAAAGCCAAGGCGTTCCTGAGCTTTATTCAGAAGAAGTGCCCGAACCACCCGTTGCATGAGCAGATCCCGACGTATCTGGCCCAGGCCGAGCAGCAGCAACCACTGAAAGGCCCGAAGGCCAGTTTCGCCCTGGCCGACTGAGCCGTCACCGCCCCGGAGCCGCGCCATCGGCACCGGGTGCTGAGCTGGGAGTCCTCAGGCCTGAAGCAGCTGGCGGTAATGCCGCGCCTTGACTTCCATCTGATGCTTGTCGAATTCCTGAATCAGCAGCCGACAGGCTTCGCTGGTCAGGTTGGCGTCGCCGGTTGCACGCAGCCGCTCGAACGCCTTTTCCGCGACCTTGAGATCGTGCCGCCGGAGGCTGGCAAAGAGCACCCGGTTGTGATCTTCGGCGGTCAGCGGCTGATGGCACTCGCCTTTGCTCAGGTATTCCTGCCAGACGCTGATCAGCTTGTCCGGTTGCTGCCGGCTCAGGGCATCCGCCATCAGTTCCCGGGCCCGGTCGCGGTACTCCGGCAGATCCGGGCGCAGCTTGGCGAGCTGATACAGGTGCTCCAGCAGCACCGGTCGATCCGGGTAGTGCTGGCGCAGTGCCTCGAACTGGCGTCGGGCCAGATCAAACTCCATCCGCGCCAGGCTGGCCATCGCCTGGGCGTAGCCGGTGGTGAAGCGGGCGTCCTGCTCGCTTTCCTGCGGTTCGAAAAATTCCTCCCGCACTTGCAGCCAGCTCCGTCCCAACAGCCAGACCAGCCCGGCCCCGGCCAGCAAGCCGCCGGCATGGGCCATGTAGGCAATACCGGTCGCCCCGGCGAACCAGTAGTCGTAAATTTCCTTGCCCAGCCAGACCGGCAGCAGGGCAATCGCCGGCGCCCGGAAATAGTTGAAATACACCCCGAGGAAATAAAAAAACCGGATCTTCTGCACCCCGTAGATGGCCACGTACATGCCCATCAGCCCGGAAATCGACCCCGATGCCCCCACCAGCGGCACCGGGCTGCCGGACGAAAACGCGGTAAACACCAGTCCGGACAAGGCACCGCAGACCAGGTAGGCGATCAGGAAGCGTCCAGGCCCCAGCGCTTTTTCCACGGTGAACCCAAGCAGGAACAGGAACAGCAGGTTGCCAAGGATGTGGCCCCAGCCACCGTGCAGAAACTGATAGGTCACCAGGCTGTAAAGCGACAGTTCCGCCGGAATCAGGCCCAGCTGGCGGGCACTGAGGGTGGCCAGCACCTTGTCTTCAATCGCTACCCGGTGCTCCAGCCAGTACTGGCGCTCGGCCGGCGCCCAGATAATGCTCTGATTCTGGCGCAGGTACTGGTAGAACTCGCGATCCATGAGCAGATTCAGCGCCAACCAAAAGGCTTCGTCCTGGTCCCGCAGTTGCTGGAACTGCTGCAGTTCCAGTACCCGTTCTTCCTGACCCTGAAGGCGAATCTGGCGCTGCAAATAGTCTTCGTAGGCGGGGGCCTCCAGAGCCAGCAGATCCTGCGTCAGGTAGCGCTCAACCGCACGCTCGATCTTGCGGCCATCGCCGCCCTGATAAAACAGGAAAACCAGCAGGCAGGTCAGCATCAGGCCCAGGGTTACCCAGGGCGGTCGTTTCCAATCAACGGCGTTTTCGGCGGGGATTATCAGCATGGGCAGTCACAATTCATCACAATTCGGTCCCTGAAAACCTGCTTTTTACCACAGGCACGCCGCCATTACCCGGTGAAATGGTCCTTGACGAGGGTGAGCGAACCGGACACGGCGGCCTACGGCGTCCCGCAGCACTGTCACATCGCCGTCATGGCGATGACATTCAATCGGTTCGTACCCGGGCAGCGACCGCTGCCCTATCGACCATTCGCCAATTGCCGTTATTCCCACACCGGCCAATAGTGGTGGGGAATAACAAGAAAAACCGAAGACTGGAACCAAGGATATTTGCACATGACCGTACTTGTTTTGGATCACCCGGAACTGCTGGCAAAGGCGGCGCTGGCCTCCGGTTTTGCGGCGGCAATGCCAACTCGGGAGGACACCCGCCCACACCGGTTGAAGTTTCATTTCGGCTTCAACAAGCACGCGCTGAATGCGGCCGACCTGGCCACGATCCGCCAACATGCGGCCTACCTCAAGCGCCACCCCGGCGTGACCGTCCGGGTCCATGGCCACTCCGACAACTTCGGCACAGACGATTACAACCGGTTCCTGTCGAGACTGCGGGCCAGCACGGTCGCCCGGCTGCTGATGCGCGAAGGCGTGCCGGCACCGCAAATACAGCTGGCGCATTGGGGCGCGAGCCGGCCCCTGGCCACCCCGGACGATCATGCCGCGAACCGGCGGGTGGAACTGGAGTACCTGGAACAGGAAATGGCCCGGGCGCTCTGAATCAATAAAAACGGGGGCCGAGGCCCCCGTCTTGATCACTTCGGCAGCGCTTAGCCGCCGTAAATGTCCCACACGTTCCAGAACAGCAGACCGGCCGTCACCAGAATCGCCAGCCAGGTCAGCACGGTGCCGAGAAAGCGGCCAATGTGGGTACCGCCACGCCCTTTGACCATGCCCCAGGCATGCAGGATGCGACCGATCACCAGCCCCATGCCGATGATGTACACCCAGCCACTGGGCACCCCGTTGAGTTCGGCAATCGCCAGCATCAGTATCGCCAGCGGCGCGTATTCCACCAGGTTGGCCTGAGCGCGCACCGCACACTCGAAATCGCGGTCCTCATTGACCCCAAGCCCTTTCTTGAACTTGAGCCGGAATTTCACGACCCGGGCCGACAACGCGACCAGCAGCAACCCGAGCACCGCGGCGAAAACGCCGGTAACAGGAACGATCATGATTAACCCTGCTTGATTTTATTCACGATGGCCAACAACAGCACCGCACCGACGGTCGCGGTCACCAGTTCCCCGACCGCGCCCCGGGCCGCCAGACCAAGCAGGCTGAAGACCAGGCCGCCGATCACCGAACCGACAATACCGATACCAACGTTGGCCAGTACGCCAAAGCCCCGGCCCTTCATAATCAGCCCGGCCAGCCAGCCGGCGACACCACCAATAATCAGAAACAGAATCAGGTTCATCGCTCGTCTCTCCCTGAGGATGATTCGTGAGTCGGTCAGACCAGCCAAAGACTGCCCTGTTTCTGCCGGTGCTTCAAGTACTTCGGTGGGAAGTTGCGGGACTGATGGCGGCAATGGTCTCGGCCATCTGCCGGTGACAGCGGGCCATCAGGTCGGGCAGGTCGTCCGGGCCAAGCCCTTGGGTTTCCACCGGCGGCAGTATCCGCACCGCCACCGGCTCGCGCCGGCCGGTGAGGCCGCGGGTCTGATCGGCGTATTCGCTGACACACACCATGGTGATGGGCGCGCCGGCGGCAATCGCGGTGTGGAAGGCGCCCTTTTTGAACCGGCCCAAGCCCTTGCCATGACTGCGGGTCCCCTCCGGAAACACCCACAGGCTCTTGCGGTCCCGGGCCAGTGCGTCGCTGGTGGCCTGCATGGTGGCCACCGCTTTCTGGGTCCGGGCGCGGTTGAGGATGACGTTGCCGCCGAGCCAGAAGACCTGGCCGAAGAACGGCACCCAAACCAGGGAGGATTTGCCCACCGCCACGGTTCGCGGTGGCAGCAGGTCGCCCAGTACAAACAGGTCGTCATTGTGCTGGTGGTTGGCGATCACCACGGTCGGACGATCCTTCGGCATGTGCTCCCAGCCTTCCAGGGTGCGTTCCATGCCCAGCAGGGCCCGGCCCACCCGGGCGACCACGGCGCCGAGCCAGCGATTGTTGTCCGGATTGAAGGGGCGGGCCAGGTAATAGAACAGCGCCACCAGACACAGCACCGGTACGCTCAGCCACGCCAACAGTTTTCTCAACACACCCATGTACCGCAAACACCCTCTGATCGAAAAAATGGCGCACAAGTGTACGCCAAGATCAGACCCCGGCAACAGTATCGATTTGTACGGTCTTGGTATCCGCCGCCCGGGCCAGCACCACATAGCGTAACGGTCCACCCGGGTCGAGGCTGTCGAACGGATAGCAGGTCACCAGTAGCAGACTGTCGGCGGGCAGCGCACCGGTGTCGATGTGCTCGTAACGGCTGTCGACCACCCGGGCCGACTCGACCCGATACCGACGCCAGCGACCATCGGTGCCCTGCAGCCGGATTTCCGCATCGCTATTCAGTTCGCCCAGGCGCCGGAAATGGGTGTCCCGGTGGCCGGCAATCACCAACGGCCCGTCGCCCGGTTCGGCGCCAAATACCCGCCCGGGGCCGAACGCCAGACTCTCACCATGACCACCGTCGAGCACCACCAGAGTCTGCTCCAGATCGGG
>JBPEXU010000258.1:0-11534 GCA_052031225.1 Marinobacter sp.
AGAGGCTTCCGTCTGCGAGTGCAAGGATTGCTGGTGTGCTCAAGGCTTGTATCCTCATCGAGTGGCGTAAGTTCGTCACGAACAGGAACGCAAGCGCATAATCTCAGGTTGCAAAAAAGCGAGACAAGGTAAAAACCCGGTCCCGCTTTTATAAACTTTTCAAAGGTACGCTTGGTGCAGTCAAATCGCCTTATTGTAAGCGATTTTGGCGTTTTTTGTCCACGCCGAATTGCTCTCGGCCTGACGCAAACTCCGGCCACGGAAGCAGGGCACCTTCCCGAAAACCGCTACAAGCACTTCCATGTGCGCTTCTCTCCGGCCATCCCTGGCCTCCGAGATTTTTGGCACCCCGACCCCATCGCCTTAGGCGTCCAGATGCAGGCTCGCCTAGCGCTTTCGTTGGTCGTGCACGCTGGGCTCGATGCCCAAGGCTCTCAGCTGTCGGAAGTGGGATCGAGCCTGATTCAGCACCTGCGGATCGTTGTGAGCAACCAGCGCCAGCCGTTTGAAGCGATCGGCGTCCGCCGGCAGGGTGGCCGAGAGGATGATGACGGTATCCCAGTCCTCCGCCGCCGGCGGGCACAGCAACACGCCGACCGGATCGGTGCATGGGGTGGCCGAGTCGGGAATCACGCTGTGCGGGATGAACGCCTCCGGGCTGTAGCTCCAGAGCAGCTCGTCCAGCTCCTGCGCTTGCTGCACGGAGTCGCAGGTGATGCAGACCCGATCCCCCTGTCGCCACGCCTTTTCCACCAGTTTGACCGCGTGCAGGTTGCGCGCCGTAGCCGAGGGCTTGGCCAGGATATGGAACCAGTAGCGCTGACTACGCTCGTCCTGCCCGGCAGCGGCGCTGCCGGGGGGCGGGCGGTGGTTGGAAGGGGTGTCCTGCATTTATTTACCAGCGTGTGACATCAGGTAGTCCACCAGCAGCGGTACCGGCCGGCCAGTGGCGCCTTTCGCTTTGCCGGACACCCAGGCGGTACCGGCGATGTCCAGGTGGGCCCAGCGGTAGTCCTTGGTGAAGCGCGACAGGAAGCAGGCGGCGGTGATGGTGCCGGCGGGGCGGCCGCCGATGTTCGCCATGTCGGCAAAGTTGCTGTCCAGCTGGCTCTGGTACTCGTCCCACAGCGGCAGGCGCCAGGCCCGGTCGCCGGTACGCTCGCCGGCGGCCAGCAGTTCGCCGGCCAGTTCGTCGTTGTTGGACAGCAGGCCCGTGGCGTGGTGGCCCAGGGCAATGATGCAGGCGCCCGTCAGGGTGGCCATATCAATGACCGCTTCCGGATCGAATTTTTTCACGTAGGTCAGGGCGTCGCACAGCACCAGCCGACCTTCGGCGTCGGTGTTGAGAATCTCCACGGTCTGGCCAGACAGGGTGGTGACGATATCGCCCGGCCGGGAAGCGCCGCCGTCCGGCATGTTTTCGGCGGCCGCCACCACCGCCACCACATTGATCTTGGGTTGCGTCTCGGCCAGTACTTTCATGGTGCCAAACACGCCGGCGGCGCCGCCCATGTCGTACTTCATTTCGTCCATACCTTCGCCCGGTTTCAGGCTGATGCCGCCGGTATCGAAGGTGATGCCTTTGCCAACCAGGACATAAGGCCGGTCCTTCGCTTTGCCGCCCCGATACTCCATGATGATCAGGCGGGGCGGCTGCTTGCTGCCTTTGCCAACCGCCAGGATGGTGTTCATCCCCATCTTTTCCATCTGTTTCTCATCGAGCACTTCCGCCTGGATAGCGTCGTACTCCTTGGCCAGCTGTCGGGCCTGCTGGGCCAGATACTCCGGGTGGCAGATGTTGGGCGGGGTGTTGCCGAGATCGCGGGCGTAGTTCATGCCGCGACCGGTGGCCAGCCCGAGGTTGAAGGCCTCCTTCAGGGCTTTGGTGGTGCCCGATGCCTGCACCGTGATTTTGTTGAGCTTGCGCGAGGCCGGCTTGTCGGACTTGTACTGAGTGAAGGTGTAGAGCTGTTCTTCGAGGATGCGACCGAGCACGTTCAGCAGCGCCGCCTCTGAACGGGTGTCGTCGTCGCCGGTCACCGGGGTGTCGGTCAGGGCAATCAGCGCGTTCCGGGCGGGGGTGTCTTTCAGCGCCTTGGCCATCGCCGTGACCGCCTTGCGATAGTTGGCGGCCGAGCGGTCGGCGTCGGGGCCGGTGCCGACCACCAGAACGCGGTCCCAGGGCTGCTCCTGCAGCGGCAGCACGAGGGTGGTTCCGCACTTGCCGGAGATATCCCCAGCCTTGTGCAGGGTCCGGATCAGCCCGCCCAGCGCGTCGTCGGCCTGGGTGGTGGACTCAGGCCAGCTGCCGTTCTCGGGAACACCGAGGACAAGACAGTCGGTTTTGGTGCTGGTAAGCGCTTTGCTGCTCAGGCTGAAGTTCATGGCGGCTCCTTTGGTTGTGCGGTGAAAACATCCGCCAAAAGGCGGACGCGCGATCCAATCCCGTCTAGCATTGGGGTGGCGGCGGGAATTATCAAGCGCGCCGTGGGGGGTGATAGCACTCCGGTGCGCCGGTCCCGCTCTGTCATTCGGATCAAAGGTTACATAGAATACGCGCTGTTCCGAGAATCCTCCATGTGTTTGACTGGACCCGGCCAGAGAGACCGATTTGAGTATTATTTTCCGCTACCTCACCCGTCAGGTCATGATCAGCATGACGGCCGTCTCCGGCATCCTTCTGATGGTGTTCATGAGCGGTCGTTTCCTGAAGTATCTGGGCAATGCCGCTGAGGGCAAGATTTCCGCCGACGTACTGCTGGCAATCATGGCCTATCGGTTCCCCGGGTTTCTGGAGCTGATCCTGCCCCTTGGCTTGTTCATTGGCATCCTGCTGGCCTATGGCCGGATGTATCTCGAAAGCGAGATGACCGTGCTGTTTGCCTGCGGCGTCAGCGAAAAACAGCTGCTGGTGAAAACGCTGCTCGGTTCGGTGCCGGTGATGCTGCTGGTTGCCGCGATGAGCCTGTACGTCTCACCCTGGGGCATGAAGCAGGTGGAGAATATCTTCGCGGAACAGGCAAAGGCGACCGAATTCGAAATGCTGGTGCCGGGGCGTTTTCAGAATCTGCTGTCCGGCGGTCGGGTGACCTACACCGAAGACCTCAGCGACGACAAGCGGCGGCTGGAGGGCGTGTTTATCGCCGAGTACGGCCGCAACGGCGAGGGTTTGAGCATCATCACGGCGGAAGCCGGCTCGCAATTGATTGATCAGGAGACGGGCAGTCGCTTCCTGATTCTGGAAAACGGTGCGCGCTTTGACGGGGTGCCCGGCGCGCTGGATTACAAGGTCACCGAGTTTGGCGCCTACGGCCTGAAAATTCGCAGTGGCTCCAAAGGCGGCAAGGAGTTCGAGGAGGGCATCAGTACCCAGGCGCTGTGGCAGTCCGACGATCCGGAACACCGCGCGCTGCTGCACTGGCGGCTGTCGTTGCCGCTGATCGTGCCGATCGTGACGCTGCTGGCGGTCCGGCTGAGCCGGGTCAATCCCCGCCAGGGCCGCTTCTTTCACCTGCTGCCGGCGATGATGGTTTACATCACCTACCTGGGGCTGCTGATTGTCGCCCGGGACGCCCTGGCCGATGGCAAGGTGCCGGAGTGGATCGGCATGCTCTGGGTGCATGCCCTGTTCCTGGCGCTGGGGCTCTGGCTCCAGTTTGGTCCGGCCTGGCTGTATCGGCGGCGGATGGTGAGGGAGGGTGCGCGCCATGCGTAGGATCGACGGCTATGTCATGCGCACCGTGGGCGGCGCCATGTTTCTGGTCATGGTGGTGGTGCTGTCCCTGGACATCATCTTTGCCTTCATCGCCGAGCTGGAAGATACCCGCAATAACTATCAGACCCTGCAGGCGCTGTGGCATGTGGCCCTGACCCTGCCGCGTCGCATCTACGACTACCTGCCATTGGGGGCGTTCATGGGCTGCCTGGTCGGCCTGGGCGCCATGGCCAGTTCATCGGAGCTGACCGTGATCCGGGCCGCCGGCGTCTCGCTCAAACGCATCGTCTGGTCGGCGATGAAACCCGCTCTGGTGGTTGTGGTGCTGGGCGTGGTGATCGGCGAGTACGTTGCGCCGCCGGCGGAACGCTACGCTCAGAGCGAGAAGGCGGTGGCGTTGGGCGCCGGCCGGAATGTGGCGTCGGCGCACGGGGTCTGGCACCGGGAAGGCAACGTCTACATGCACCTGAATGCGGTGCAGCCCAACGGTGTGCTGCACGGGGTGTCGCTGTTTCAGTTCGACGATCGTCATCAGTTGCAGTCGGCGAGTTTCGCCGAGCGGGCGATCTATCAGCGCGACTACTGGCTGCTCGAAAACGTCCGTGTGACCCGGCTCTCCGACACCGGTACCGAGCTGGGCGAACACACGGTACTGCGCTGGGACACCGGGCTGTCGCCGAGCATACTCAGTGTCTTGATCGTGAAGCCGGAAAATCTGTCGATGTCGGGGCTGTACACCTACGCCCGCTATCTGGGCGAGCAGGGGCTCAATGCCGCCCAGTACTGGCTGGCGTTCTGGAAAAAGGCGCTGATGCCGTTGGGCACGGCGGTCATGGTGCTGGTGGCGATTTCGTTTATCTTCGGCCCGTTGCGCTCGGTGACCATGGGGTTCCGGGTATTTACCGGACTTCTGGTGGGGCTGCTGTTCAAGTACATGCAGGATCTGCTCGGGCCGATGAGTGTGGTTTACGGTTTCAACCCGATGCTGGCGGTCCTCATTCCCATTGCCATCAACGCCGTTGCCGGCGCCGTGCTGATGCGCCGGGCCGGCTAGCCCGGCGCGGTTGCCGGCGGATAAATCAGGGTTTCTTGCTCTCCTTGGGGACCTGCACCACCACGCTGTTAGAGATCCGGTCGGTCAGGGACAGACCGTTGATCGGGTAGAACAAGGCCAGCATGGCCGGAATGGACAGCAGCAGCGTCACCGGGCCCAGGTAGTAGGCCGCCAGCAACGTCAGGAAAAACACCGCCGCCGCGGTGCCATAGCGCAGCAGGGATTGCGTCCAGCTGACCGAGCTGCCATCCAGGTTTTCGATGCGGATGCGCCAGACCTGCATGCCGAGGGTCTGGCCGATGCGCGTCCAGAAATAGGCGAAGAACAGATACAGCACCAGAAACAGCACGAACGTCAGTCCGGGGTCGCCGGACAGTTCGCCCGCCTCGGCCATTTGCTCGTAGCGCTCCCAGCCGGTGATCCAGCCGGCAATCATGGTGTATCCCCAGGTCGCCACCAACAGCACCGCAATGCTGATCAGGCCGTCGTAGATGATGGCGAGCGCGCGTTTCAGAAAGCTCGCTGGCGGTAACAGTTCCTCGGCGTCGTGGAAGCGTCGGGGCATGGGTTCTCCTGTGAGGTTTCACGTTTTTCCTGTTCTCGGCGTGTGCTAGAGTAGCGGATTTGCACACGCATGTAAGTATCCGACTTTAATCGCGGACCCGACGGGGTTTCTGGAAAGGTATCAAAGGGCTATGAAGACCGCAGAGTTGCGACAGGCGTTTCTCGAGTATTTCAAACAGCAGGGCCACACCATCGTTCCCAGCAGTTCGCTGGTGCCCGTCGACGACCCGACGTTGCTGTTTACCAATGCGGGTATGAACCAGTTCAAAGACGTGTTCCTTGGCCGGGAGCAGCGGGACTACACCCGAGCCACGTCGTCCCAGAAATGCGTGCGCGCCGGTGGCAAGCATAACGACCTCGAGAACGTCGGTTACACGGCCCGCCATCACACCTTCTTCGAGATGCTGGGCAACTTCAGCTTCGGCGACTATTTCAAGCACGAAGCCATCCACTATGCCTGGACGTTTCTGACCAGCGAGCAATGGCTGAATCTGCCAAAAGAGAAGCTCTGGGTTACGGTGTACGCCGAAGACGACGAGGCTTACGACATCTGGAAGAACGACATCGGCGTCCCCGCCGAGCGCATTGTCCGGATTGGCGATAACAAGGGCGCCCGTTACGCCTCCGACAACTTCTGGCAGATGGGCGACACTGGCCCCTGCGGTCCGTGCACGGAGATTTTCTACGATCACGGCCCGGAGGTGGCCGGCGGCCCGCCCGGCAGCCCGGATGAAGACGGCGACCGTTACATCGAAATCTGGAACGTGGTGTTCATGCAGTACAACCGCACCGCGGACGGCGAGATGATGAAGTTGCCGAAGCCCTCGGTGGATACCGGCATGGGCCTGGAGCGAATCGCGGCGGTGCTGCAGGGCGTACACAGCAACTACGAAATCGATCTGTTCCAGGATCTGCTGAAAGCCGCTTCGGACGTGCTGGGCGGGGTTGCAACCACCGAAGCCTCGCTGCGGGTGGTGGCGGACCATATCCGCTCGTGCGCTTTCCTGATTGCCGACGGGGTGATGCCGTCCAACGAAGGTCGTGGTTTTGTCCTGCGCCGGATCATTCGTCGGGCAGCGCGCCACGGCAACAAGCTGGGCGCGACCGAGCCGTTCTTCTATAAGCTGACTCAGGCGCTGGTCGATCTGATGGGCGAGGCCTACCCACAGTTGGTCAGCAGCCAGAAACAGATCGAAAAGGTGCTGCTGCAGGAAGAGGAGCAGTTCGCCAAAACGCTCGATAAGGGTCTGAAACTGCTGGAACAGGACATCGCCGAACTCAACGGCACGGTGATTCCCGGCGAGACGGTCTTCACCCTGTACGACACCTACGGCTTCCCGGTTGACCTGACCAACGACATTGCCCGCGAGCGCGGCCTGACCCTCGACTACGAAGGCTACGAAGCGGCGATGGAGCGTCAGCGCGAACGGGCGCGGGCGGCGAGCAAGTTCGGCATCGACTACAACGCCACCGGGCTGAACCTGGACGGCAAAACCGAATTCACCGGCTACGAGCGCGTGGATGGCCGTGAACGCATTCGCACCGTGCTGGTAGACGGCGAGGAGCGTAATGCCCAGGCCGGCGACGAGGCCGTGGTGGTGCTTGAGCGTACGCCGTTCTACGCCGAGTCCGGGGGTCAGGTCGGCGACACCGGGCTGCTGACCTGGAGTGGTGGTCGTTTTCAGGTGACCGATACCCGCAAGGAAGGTGACCATCACCTGCACGTTGGCACCGTAATCGAGGGCGAGCTGTTCCCAGGGCTGGACGTGGATGCCCGGATCGATCACGCCCGCCGTGAACGTACCAAACGCAACCATTCCGCGACCCACCTGCTGCACGCCGCCCTGCGTAAGGTGCTGGGTGAACACGTGACCCAGAAAGGCTCGCTGGTGGACCCGGATAAACTGCGTTTCGACTTCTCCCATTTCGAGGCCGTCACACCGGAGCAGCTGCGTGAGATCGAACGCCAGGTCAACGAACAGATTCTTGCCAACACCCCGGTCGAGACCGACGTGACCGACATGGAAACCGCGCAGCAGAAAGGTGCGATGGCGCTGTTTGGTGAGAAGTATGGGGATACCGTCCGGGTGCTGAGTATGGGGACCGACAATTACTCGGTGGAGTTGTGCGGTGGCACCCACGTTGCCCGGACCGGTGACATCGGTTTGTTCCGCATCACCTCCGAAGGTGGCATCTCTTCCGGTGTCCGCCGGATTGAGGCGGTGACCGGTCTGGGTGCGCTGGAGTGGGTGGAGAGCACCGAGCGCACCCTGCGCGATACCGCCAAGCTGGTGAAAGCGACCCGGGAGACCGTCGTCGAGAAGGTCCAGCAGGCGCTGGAGCGCAACCGTCAGCTTGAGAAAGAGGTGGATGCGCTGAAGGCCAAACTGGCCAGCTCGGCGGGCAACGACCTGGCCGCCTCGGCCGTTGACGTGGCTGGCCTGAAGGTGGTGGCCGCCGAGCTCGAAGGTGCCGATCGCAAGGCTCTGATGGAAACCGCGGATCAGCTCAAGAACAAGCTCGGCGAGGGTGTGGTGGTACTGGCGACGGTGGATGACGGCAAGGTTGTGTTGGTCGCGGGTGTCACCAAGTCCGCCACCGGTCGGGTCAAGGCCGGCGATCTGATGAAGCACCTGGCGGCGCAGGTGGACGGCAAAGGCGGCGGCCGGCCGGATATGGCTCAGGGCGGTGGTAACGATCCGTCCAAGCTGGCCGAGGCCCTGGCGGGTGTGCCCGGTTGGGTCGAGAAAAATATCGCATAAGCAACTTTTTTGAGGGCGGGCTGGGGTTTATAATCCCGCCCGCTTTCGTTTGATTGGCGGAGTCCGTCTTCGCCGTGGGTTCCTCCCTGTCAGGAAATTGGGAAAAACATGGCTCTGTTGGTTCAGAAATTTGGTGGTACCTCGGTCGGTACGACTGAGCGCATTGAGGCGGTGGCGGACAAGGTCTGCCGGTTCCGCAAAGAGGGGCACGACGTCGTGGTGGTCGTGTCCGCCATGAGTGGTGAAACCAATCGTCTGATTGCGCTTGCCAATGAAATTATGGACGAGCCGGTGCCTCGGGAGATGGACGTGCTGGTATCGACCGGCGAGCAGGTCACCATCGCCCTGCTGGCCATGGCGCTGCAAAAGCGTGGGTGCGATGCCCGCTCGTACACCGGCTCGCAGGTTCGTATCCTGACCGACAGCAGCCACACCAAGGCCCGTATCAAACACATCGATGAACAGCGGATGCGGGAAGACCTGAGCGCCGGGCGCGTGGTGGTGGTCGCCGGGTTCCAGGGCATTGACGACAACGGCAACATCACCACGCTCGGCCGTGGCGGCTCGGACACCACCGCGGTTGCGCTGGCGGCGGCGCTCAAGGCGGATGAATGCCAGATTTATACCGACGTCGATGGTGTCTACACCACGGATCCCCGGGTGGTGGACAGTGCCCGTCGTCTGGAGCGGATCACTTTTGAAGAAATGCTTGAGATGGCGAGCCTGGGTTCCAAGGTGCTCCAGATTCGTTCCGTCGAATTTGCAGGTAAGTACAACGTGCCACTGAGGGTGCTTTCCAGCTTCCAGGAAGGGGAAGGCACCCTGATTACTTTTGAGGATGAGAACGCCATGGAACAACCGGTTGTTTCCGGCATTGCCTTTAACCGCGACGAAGCCAAGCTGACCATTTCCGGGGTGCCCGACACGCCCGGCAGTGCGCTGCGAATCCTGAAGCCGGTCAGCGACGCCAACATCGAGGTGGACATGATCGTCCAGAACGTGGGCGAGGACAACAAGACCGCCTTTACCTTCACCGTTCATCGCAACGACTTCAAGCGGGCAAAAGAAGTGCTGCAGGGTGTGGTCGATGAGCTGGCGGCGGGTCAAGTAGACGGCGACAGCAAGATCGCGAAAGTGAGCATCGTGGGTGTCGGTATGCGTTCGCACGCCGGAGTTGCCACCAAAATGTTCGAAGCGCTGTCGAAAGAAGGCATCAACATTCAGATGATCTCCACATCGGAAATCAAGATTTCCGTGGTGATCGATGAGAAGTACCTTGAGCTTGCCGTTCGTGCGCTGCACAGTGCGTTCGAGCTGGACAAGGACGGGGCTGGCGAGGCCTGACGGGATGGGCGACCCGGTCGCCCACCCGGCTTTCGCCCACAATCATTGGCTGAGCCTGTGAAAACGCACTACCGTATAAGGGTATATGCGTCTTTTGGTCAGTTGGTGATCTCACTATAAAAACGCAAAGAAGTATAACAACGTAGCAACAACACCATTCGTCGGAACAAGTACACGCTCTGGATAGGGAGTAAGGGATATGTTGATTTTGACTCGCCGTGTTGGCGAAACGCTGATGGTCGGTGACGACATTACCGTCACTGTGCTTGGGGTGAAGGGGAACCAGGTTCGTATCGGTGTGAACGCGCCGAAAGAAGTGGCTGTGCATCGCGAAGAAATTTACCAGCGCATTCAGTCGGAAAAAGGCTCGGACGAGCCCGAATCGGGCAATCGCTGATCAGCCAAAAGCCGTTCTGGAGCGATCCGAACGGCTTTTTTATTTTGGGGTGAAAACGGGGGTGAAAAATCTCGTGTCAACCCTATGAAAACTGAAAAATTATGGTAGTATACGCCCCGTTCTCACGGAGAGGTGGGTGAGTGGCTGAAACCAGTTCCCTGCTAAGGAACCATACGCATTACGCGTATCGAGGGTTCGAATCCCTCCCTCTCCGCCATTCTTTCCCCGAGGGGTAAGCGAGAGCAGACTGGGATAGCGTCCGGTCACGGTAACAAGATGCGCGGCTGTAGCTCAGCTGGATAGAGTACCTGGCTACGAACCAGGCGGTCGGAGGTTCGAATCCTCCCAGCCGCGCCACTTTACCGAACATCAAGTTTCAAGCGGCTGTAGCTCAGCTGGATAGAGTACCTGGCTACGAACCAGGCGGTCGGAGGTTCGAATCCTCCCAGCCGCGCCATATTTCTGTCAAAACGCCCCGGTTTGTGAAAGTCACAGGCCGGGGCGTTTTGCTGTCCGGCCGGCCAATCCTGTCCTATCCTTATAGTTAGGCGCGCGAGCGTATAAGGAGGTTGACATGAACAAGACCCTCAATGGCGCCTACGACAGTCGTGAGCAGGCGAAAAACACCTGGGATGACCTGATCGCCTCGGGCATTCCCCGGGAAAACATCTACATCGATGAAGATGCCAAGGTGGTCAAGGTGAGCGTGCCTTCGGAGACGGAGCGGGAGATCCAGGAGATCTTCGATCGCCACCAGCTGCACTGAGGCATGGGAGAGCGGATAGGGAGCCGGGCTCCCTATCCGGCATCGGTTACCACATCAGATCGTCGGGGATTTCGTAACCCGCGTAGGGGTCGTCATCACCCGAGTCGTCCTGGTGGCGGTCGTGCAGCACGACAACCGCGCTGGCATCCCGTTCCATGATTTTGCGGGCGACACCCTCGGCAACCAGTTCGTACTCATCGTCCACGCAGACAATCGCAAGCCGTCCGCGGGACAACTGGTCGACCATGGTGTCGTCGACGAAGATTTTTTTGATCTTCTTGTCGTGAACAAACTGGTACGCCGTTTCACCGCGACTGCGATCGAGCCGGTTGGTGGCCACCAGTTGTCGGATTTGTGCCTGAATGGCCTTTTTCTCCGCTTCGCGCTGGCGCTGCAGGTTGAGCTGGCGATCCCGTTCGGCCTTTTCTTCACGGGCTTTCCGGGCCCGTTCTTCGGCTTCGTTCACCGGGACCGCGCCTTTGGGTTGCTGTTTGCGCTGTTTGCGTTTTTCCTGGCGGATGGCCCGCACTTTCTTTTCATCGGCCAGGCCGGCTTTCAGCAGTTGTTCCTGGAGGGATGCCATCGGTTACTCCATCAATAAGTGGTAAACTCCGTCGTGCCTGTGCGCTAGTATACGCCGCCGCTTTTTTCTCCAGAAACCATCCGCCGCCTATTTTCCGGAATTTCTCTATGTCTTCTTTTAATGAATTCGGTCTGTCCACGGCCATGCTCGCCAATCTTGACCGTCTGGGCTTTTCCCAGCCCACCGCGATACAGGCGCGTGCGCTGCCGCCGGCGCTGGCGGGCAGGGACGTCATAGCGATGGCGCAAACCGGCAGCGGTAAGACGGCGGCGTTCGGCATTCCGCTGGTGGAACGCCTGAACCCGACGCTGTTTGCGGTTCAGTCGCTGGTGCTTTGCCCCACCCGGGA
>JBPEXU010000259.1:0-9368 GCA_052031225.1 Marinobacter sp.
CACCGCCTGTCAGGAATCCCCGACCGGGCGCTCGCAGCTGGCCCTGGTGCCGGACACGGTGCTGGCGAATCTCGGCGCCAGTGCGTTCGAGGAAATGAAGCAACAGAATCCGGTCGTGACCGACGCCGCGACCCTCCGCCGGGTACAGTGCGTTGCCGACGCCCTGGTGGTTGCCGCAACCCGGCTCTACCCCAATGCGCCCTTCCCCGACGACTGGGAAGTGGTGGTGTTCGAGGATCCAACCCCCAACGCCTTCGCCCTGCCGGGCGGCAAGATCGGTGTGCACGCTGGACTGTTTGACGTTGCCCGCACCGCCGACCAGCTGGCGGCCGTGATCGGCCATGAGGTGGCCCACGTGCTGGCCGAGCACGGCAACGAACGACTGACACAGGAGCTGGGCCTTGAGGCCAGCCTGTTCCTGGTCGGCCTGTTTACCGAGAGCGAACTGGCCGAAGGCCAGCTCCAGCAGGCCCTCGGCCTGGGGGCTCAGCTGGGCATCCTGCTGCCATTCAGCCGAGCCCACGAGGAGGAGGCAGACCGGATGGGTCTGGCGATCATGGCCCGGGCCGGTTTTGACCCCCGCCAGAGCGTCAGACTCTGGCAGAACATGGCAGCGGCCTCCGGCAGTCAGCCGGTGGAATTCCTGTCGACCCACCCCAGCCACGACACCCGTATCGACAATCTGAGTGCCCGGATGACTCATGCAGTTGCCGTCTTCGAAGCGACCCCGCCCGCCTCCTGCGGCCGCTAGCGCCTGCCCGGCAAACCACTGCGCTCTTGACTATGATCAATAAGTGTACAAACAGCGGGACTGGCACCCGGTACCGACTGGGCAAAGATTATGGTCAAGAAGCTGCAACACCCAGGCGGCCTCCGCCTGCTACTCACCCCCAACCGTTCGCTGAGTTGGCGTGGCAACGTTCGCATCTGGCTGGGGTTGGTGGCGCTCTGTGCCCTTATCGCCACCGGCTGGACCCTGGCCGGCGCCTGGCTGGTCATTCCGTTTGCCGGTCTGGAGCTGCTGGCGCTGGCCATCGGCTTCTATCTGACCTCCCGCGCCTGCCAGCGACAGGAAGTGATCACCCTGGCCGGTGACACCATTGTGGTGGAAAAGGGTCGGCTCAAGAAGCTGGCTCAGTGGACGCTGCCCCGCCCCTATACCCGATTATCGCTGCAGGCGCCGGCGCACCCCTTTGCTCCCGGCAAACTGTGCCTTCGTCATCGGGATCTGCGCATCCCCCTGGGCAGTTTTCTGAACATGGAAGACACCAACTACCTGATCGACACGCTGACCGCCCGGGGCCTTACGCTGGAGCGGGTGGGCCGCGATCCGGGCGCCGGATTGTGGCTCTGAGTTCGGCCCCCTATAATGCCGGCCTGTTCTCCCAGGGGCCGCCATCGTGGATGCACTTCAGACGCTGCAGGACTGCCTGACGCAGTACCTTGTTGAACCGGTTACCAAACAGTTTCTTGGCATTTTCGATCTGAACGGCCGCTTTGGCGTTTTGTTTCTGCTGATTTCCTATCTGGTGGCCTACGGACTGTATCGGGTGCGCCGGCGCCGGGGGCTGACCGACGCCCAGAGCTTCTGGGCGTTTATTGGTGGCACTCGGGTCAATTTCCACCGCTCCGCCCTGCTCGACTATCGCTACTATCTGGTTCGCGCTGTTCTGAAGGTCACACTGGTCCTGCCGGTGGTCGCTCTGGTCGACCCCTACATCCTGAAGTCCGGCGACTACATCGCGTTTTTCACCAACCTCTGGGGCGCCCGGCCTCAACTGGGTGAAAACCTCAGTCTGTCATTGCTGTACGGATTCGGGCTGTTTCTGGTTAACGACTTCAAGCACTACTGGGTGCACCGGGCCTTCCATTCCCGCTGGTTGTGGGAATTCCACAAGGTGCATCACTCGGCTCCGGTACTGGTTCCGGTGACCGCCAGCCGTATTCACTTTGTCGAAAAAATCGTCGAGAGGATTGCCACGGCGGTGTGTGTCGGCGCCTATGCCGGCGTGTTCTGGTATCTGTGCGGGGGGGAGATCAGCCGCTACACGCTGTTTGGCGTCACCTACCTGGTCTTCATCTTCAACAGTCTGGCGGCCAACCTGCGTCACAGCCATGTCTGGCTGTCCTTTGGCCCGACCGTGGAGCACATCATCAACAGCCCGGCCCAGCATCAGATTCACCACAGCGACGCGCCGAAGCACTTCAACAAGAACTTCGGCACCAACCTGTCGATCTGGGACTGGATGTTCGGCACCCTGTACGTGACCACGCCCCGCCCCGAACCCATCCGGTTCGGCACCGGGGCCCGGGACAGCGAGCGCTACCTGACGCTGTACAGCCTCATTGTGACCCCATTCGTGGAGACCGCCCGCAAGCTCCGCCGGCCCCGGCTGGTGCCGGGCCGCGTCCGTCAGTCGTAGCGGGCAACGATGGCGTCCAGCTCGCCGGCACTGCGGGCCTCATCCAGCGCCCGTTGCAAATCCGCCACCACCGCCGGTGCGGTCTTTTTGCTGAGCGCCAGATACATGGGTGTTTCCCGGAACACCAGCAGCGGTTTCAGGCCCTCGATGCCGTGGTCTTTCTTCGCCACCAGCGGACCGACCAGGCCATCGGTCACCCACAGGTCCGCCTGCCCGAGAACCAGGCGCTGGGGGTTCATGTCGCCAGACAAGCTCATCACCACGTTGTAACCCTGATCCACCAGATACTCCGACATCACATCCCCTTTGTAGCCGGCAATGCGCAGGTCTTTCGCCTGTTCCAGGCTGGACAGGGTCAAGTCGGAATCCGGGGCGGCAAACAGCGTCCACTTGATCGGTGCCAGCGGCCCTACCCAGTGAAACAGCTCTTCCCGCTCCGGCGTTCTGGCGGTGCAGTAGAGCCCGTGGTTGGCCCGGTCCTGAACCCGCTCGAAGATGTAGCTCCAGGCCCGCATCTTGATGACATAGTCGTAGTCGACCCGGGCCAGCATGGCCTTGACCATGTCGGTGCAGATACCGGTGATGTCGTCTTCGCTGTGGGCGTAGCCCTCACCGTTGATGGAGGCGTTGTAGGGCGGGTAGTGCTCGGTGAAAATGTACAGCTTGTCGGCGGCCTGGGCGGCCGCGCTGGCGCCTCCCAGACTGGCAATCAGCAGAACGGCACGGAAGAACCGGGCGAACCCGCCGGAAAGCGGGGCAGTCATGGCGTGCATTCAAATGTCCCTCTTGGCAATACGCGATGGATGACAGCAGCAATTGTACGATTCGGCCAATGGCATTGGCCGTTTTTGTCACTGGGCGGCTAATGATTACCCGAGTGCGGCGAAATGTCAGTGACAAAACGTATCTGACGGCGCAATGACCGTGAGGGCCTTGTGATCGCAGCGAATATCCAGAGGGGTATAGCCGGCGACATCGCCATCGGCGGTGACGGTTTTTGGCCGGCGGGTGCGAATCCGGCAGTGGCGGCCCTTAAGGTGCACCAGGGTGCTGGTGCGCCGGGGCGCCGCCCGGCTGAGCCGGACAGTAACAAAGGTCAGCAGCAACTGAATCAGTGGCCGTGGTTTGACCGCAATCACATCGAGCAGACCGTCGTCGGTCACCGCCTCGGGGACTTGATTACCACCGCCGAAATAGGCTCCGCTGGCAACCGCGATGGACAGCCAGCGCCCCGTCACCCGGCCTTTGTCACACTGGATCTCGGCCCGGAAACCGCGCTTGGCGTTGAGCCGCCGGAGCAGACCCAGCCCGTAGCTGAACCGCCCGAACCACTGTTTCTTGGCGTCCTCGGCTTCGCGCACCGGCACCGTGCCGAGCCCGACGTGAGCGACATTGACGAACAGCCGGTCGTCAAACCGGGCCACATCGACACGCCGGGTGCTGCCTCGCGCAATCAGCGCGCACACCTGATCGGGATCGTCCGGCAACCCCAGATTGCGGGCGAAGTCGTTGGCGGTCCCGGACGGCAGTACCGCCAGCGTGGCCTTGCGTTCGACACAGACTTTCGCACCGGCGCTCACCGAGCCATCGCCACCGGCCACCATCAGCACATCCCCCGGCTGAACCTCGGCCTGCCAACCCGGCGCCTGAAGCTCCCGACATTCTGGCGCACCGACACCGGCCCGCGCCAGATGCCGCCGCCAGAACGCCTGCCCGCGCTCACCATCGCCCGCGTTCGGGTTCGCCAGTAACCAGTGCGTCATCCTGTCCGCTCCCTGTTGCCTCTCCCGGTTAAGCTACCCCGAAAACCTGTCCGTGTCCGTTCGGGCCGATGACAGTTTGGCAAGCTCGGTTGCTGACAAACCGTTGCATTTGCCCGGCACCGGTGAAATGGTAGCACCAGAACAACAACGCATTGAGGACGCACCATGGACTTTGTCAGAACCCCGGAGCAGCGTTTCGAGCGCCTGCTCGATTACCCCTTCGCCGCCCACTACGTGCAGCTCGGCGCACTGCGTATGCACTATGTCGACGAAGGCCCGCGCGACGCCAAACCGATCCTGATGCTGCACGGCGAACCGTCCTGGTCCTACCTCTACCGACACATGATCCCGATCTGCGCCGCAGCCGGGCACCGGGTGATCGCGCCGGACCTGATCGGCTTCGGCAAGTCCGACAAACCGACCCAGGTGTCCGATTACAGCTACCAGCGGCACATGGATTGGATGCAGGGTTTTATCGATGCCCTGGAGCTGACCGACATCACCCTGGTGTGCCAGGACTGGGGCTCATTGCTGGGGTTGCGGCTGGCGGCGGAAAACGACGCCCGGTTCCGCGCCATCGTGGTCGGAAATGGCATGCTGCCCACCGGCGACCAGAAAGCGCCGGCGGCGTTCAAGATCTGGCGCGCGTTCGCCCTGCACAGCCCCTGGTTTCCGGTGTCCCGAATCATCAACACCGGCGCCTTCCGCCGCCTCGGCCCGGACGAACGGCGCGCCTACGACGCCCCGTTCCCGGGCAAGAAATACCTGGCCGGAGCCCGGGCCTTTCCCGCGCTGGTACCGATGCGCCCGGACGACCCTGCCAGCGAGGCCAACCGCCGGGCCTGGCAGGTCCTGGAACAGTGGCACAAGCCCTTTCTCACCACCTTCAGCAACGGCGATCCGATCACCCGGGGCGGTGACCGGTACATGCAGAAGCGCATCCCCGGTGCCCAGGGCATGCCCCATGTCACCCTCAAAGGCGGTCACTTCCTGCAGGAAGACTCGCCGGTCCCCTTTGCCCAGGCGATCAACGCCCTGCTGGCTGAGATGGACGCCTGACCGTCACCAGAGCAACGCCGGTAATGGCGATCAGGCCGCCGACGATGGCGAGCGTGCCAAGGCGCTCGCCGAATAACAGGTAAGCCTCCAGTGCGGTCACCGGTGGCACCAGATAGAACAGACTGGCGACCTGGGAGGCCGCGCCCCGACGTATCAGCCACATCAGGATCAGGATGGCGCTGACCGACAGGCCGAACACCAGCCACGCCAGCGCCAACTGGAACTGCAGTGTCCACTGCACTTCCCGAGTTTCCAGGGCAAAGGCGCCAAGCCCGAAGAACAGCGCGGCGGCGGTGTACTGGATCATGGTGCCGGCGACCAGATCCACGCCGGTGCCAAAGCGTTTCTGGTACACCGTGCCCAGCGAAATACCGAACAACGCGAAAGCCGCCCACAACAGCGTAAGTGGGGGAATGCCCGCGTCATCGCCGGCACCGCCTAGCTTTTCCGCCAGCACGAGAGCAACCCCCACCAGGCCAAGCCCCAACCCGAGCCACTGACGAGCGGTCACCGACTCCTTGAGAAACACCACCGCCGCCAGCGAGGTCACCAGCGGCTGCAAGCCAACGATCAGCGACACCACTCCGGCGGACATGCCCTGGTCGATGGCGTAGAACACCCCGCCCAGATAAAAGCCGTGCACCAGCAACCCGGTGACCGCGACATGCCCGGCATCCCGCCAGCCCGGCCAGCGGGTTTTCATCAGCCACGCCAGCACCGCCAGCGGCACCAGAGTGATGAGCATACGGATTCCCAGCAGGGTGAAGGGTTCTGCGTAAGGCAGGCCGAACTTGCCGCCGATAAACCCGGTACTCCAGAGCCAGACAAACAGGGCGGGCACAAAAAACGAATAGAAGACCGGCGGCATGGTTTACTCCTTTCCCATCAGCACGCATTGCCGCTCCGGTTATAGCTGGAAAATAAATAGGACGCTACCCGACAATCGGATACCCCCACTGTGACGCCGACGGGCACTTACCGGCTGGTCAGAATGGCCTGCAGCTTCTGGGTCAGCGCCACCGCCTCAACACCGAGCGGCGTCAGGTAGCCGCCGTCTTTCTGGCTGATCAGACCCTTGGCAAAGAGGCTTTCGGCGGCGCGGACGGTTTCCGGCGCCGCCGAGTGGCTGTGCACCTTGATGCCCTCCTGGGTTGAGGTGGATGGGAACTGCAACAGCAGATTGAGTTCCGACAGGTGATTCGGAGAGAATGGCATGCAAAGACCTCTTTGTGTGGCTGACCTGTTTTCAGTCTAGGCTTAGGTCCGTACATGGCAAGAAAAGGAAGTCACCCGTGCCCGATCCACAAGCGCCCGCCCCCGGGTACGCCCCCCGTTCGCTGCGTCACCTGAGTGTCTACCTGTCTGGGCTGGTGAAGGGCCGACTCTGGCTCAAGGTACTGATCGGCATGGGCCTGGGGCTGGTGGTCGGCACCCTGCTGGGGCCGTCGGTCGGGCTGGTCGCCCCGGACACCGGCACCCTGATCGGCAACTGGCTGGCGTTTCCCGGCCAGCTGTTCCTCGCCAGCATCCAGATGATCGTAATTCCGCTGGTGATTGCCTCGGTGATCCGAGGCCTGGCGGCCAGCGAAAACCTCGAACAGCTGCGCAAACTGGGGCTTCGGGTGACCCTGTTTTTCGTCGTGACCACCGCCATCGCCGCCTCCATCGGCTTGTGGGTCGGCAGCCTGGTCAACCCCGGGGCGCTGCTGACCGGGCTGGCCAAACCGGCGCCAACCGTCGAGGACCCGACCGGCGGCGCCAGCATGCCGACCGTCGGCGACCTGCCCCAGACCCTGATCGGCCTCCTGCCCGGCAACCCGCTGGACGCCATGGTCGAAGGCCAGATGCTGCAGATCGTGATCTTCTCGGTCATTGTTGGTATCGCCCTGGTCAGCATGGCGCCGGAAAAAGCCCGGCCAATGCTGGACCTGCTGGATTCCCTGCAACAGGTCTGCATGACGGTGGTGAAATGGGCCATGCGCCTGGCGCCGGTGGCGGTGTTCGGCCTGATGGCGCAGCTGACCTCCACCATCGGCGTGCGCTCCATGCTCGGCATGGGCGCCTATGTCCTGACCGTCCTGCTCGGGCTGTTGCTGCTGCTGGCGGTGTACCTGACGTTTCTGAAGCTGGTGATTGGCCGCTCGCCGCTGCAATTCCTCAAGGATACCCGGGATGTCCTGCTGCTGGCGTTTTCCACCTCCAGCTCCGCCGCGGTGATGCCGCTGTCGATCCGCACCGCCGAGGACAAGCTCGGTGTCCGGCCGGCCATTTCCCAGTTTGTCATTCCCCTGGGCGCCACCATCAACATGAACGGCACCGCGCTGTACCAGGCGGTGGCCACGGTGTTCCTGGCGCAGGTGTACGGGGTCGACCTGAGCATGGGCAGCATGGCCCTGGTGGTGGCCATGGCGGTCGGCGCCTCGATCGGCTCGCCGGCGACGCCGGGCGTCGGCATCGTGATTCTGGCGATGGTGCTCCAGACCGTGGGCATACCGCCGGCTGGCATTGCCCTGATCATGGGCGTCGACCGGATTCTTGATATGTGCCGCACCGCCATCAACGTCACCGGCGACCTGCTGACCTGTCAGTTGATGGAAAACCTCGCCGGCAGCCGGTTGCCGGACCAACCCGAGCAGCCGGACGCCGTCAGCGACGGGCGCTGAGGCGGATCGCCGTTTCTGAGATCCCTGCCCTTTGCCAATGGGCGTGAGGCTGGAATAATGGAGCGGCTGATGACCACCGTTGCCCGAGGTTTCAGGCCCGCCATGATCCGACACCTGCGTTTCTGGATACCGATGCTGACCGCGCTGGTTGCCGCAGCCGGCGCGCCCGTGCAGGCGGACACCATCAAGCGCATCGTGCACCCGGACGGCACCGTGGAGTTCACCAACACCCGCAGCCCGGATGCACCGCTGGCCTCGACCCGCAACCAGACCGTGTACCGCTACACCGATGAAAACGGCGTGGTGTCCTACAGCAGCATCCGGCCGCGCCAGGCGGAGTTCGACGTCATCCGCTTTCACTGCTACGCCTGCGATCCCGACTCCAAGGTCGACTGGCGCAAGACACCGCTGTTCCGCACCCGCTACCAGCACGAGATTGAGACCGCCGCCCGGGAATTCGGGGTCGACCCGGCCCTGGTCCGGGCCGTCATTCACGCCGAGTCCGCGTTCAATCCCAAGGCCCTGTCCCCCAAGGGCGCCCAGGGCCTGATGCAACTGATGCCGGCGACCGCGGCCGAGCTGGGCGTGGGCAACGCCATGGCGGTGGCGGAGAACATTCGCGGGGGCGTCAACTACCTGGCCAAAATGCTCGAACGCTTTAACGGCGATATCCGTCTGGCCACTGCGGCCTACAACGCCGGCCCGGGCGCGGTGAGCCGCTACAAGGGCGTGCCGCCCTACGCGGAAACCAAAGCCTACGTGGAGCGTGTTGGCATCCTGCGCGAACGCTACGCCGCCAACTGACGCGGCCAAAAAAAACGCCGCCCGGCGCAAACCGGGCGGCGTTTTTGGGTGAGCCTTTAGGCGCGATTATTCGGCGGAGGCAATCAGGCTGGCGTTGCCACCGGCGGCGGTGGTGTCGATGCACAGATGCCGTTCGATCACGAACCGCTGATCCAGCGTGTGTTCGGTAATCAGCGGCAGCAGCGCCCCCTCGCGCTGGGCCAGGGCCTGGCGATAGCGGGCCAGCAGCGGCTTCTCGGCGCAGCTGACCACGGCGGCAAACCCACTCAAGGTCACCAGCGCCTCCGGCGCCAGCAGGCCATCGATGGCAACCACCGGCAACCCGGCCTTGATGGCCGCTTCAGCTTGCTTTTCCACCCCCGGCGCAACCAGGACCACCTTGTTGCCCTGGGACAGCGCGGTACCGGCCTGCGCCATCGCCGACTCGGCATCCGGCCCCAGACACAGGATCACCCCCCGGGCGTGACAGGACAGGTGGTTCTGCTCGCCGGTCGGCCCGGGCATTTCCTCGTAGCCGTCATCCAGCGGAGCCGGCACCTCGCCAAAGAAGGCGCGCAGGGAATCCTGACGGCCGGCCGGCTTCGGCGCTGCGATGGCGTCCAGCTTGGCGATCAGCTTCTGCACCTTGTCCGCACTCACCGGTTTGGCCTCGGCCG
>JBPEXU010000026.1:0-16574 GCA_052031225.1 Marinobacter sp.
AGGCTGACAGCCCGGCCGAAACGCCGGAGCCGGCGCCGGAAGACATCCCCATGCCACCGCCGGAAGGTGACGGCAAAGATCGCAAGCCCAAGAAAAAGAAAGAAAAAGAGAAGGGACGCGAACGCGGGGACGACATTGAAGAAGGCAAACCCAAGAAAAAGCAGGCGGGTCACCGTGGCCCCCGCAGTCGTCCGGTTGACGAACCTGTCATTCTCTCCGAGGACGACGAAGAGTCCGTGCCGCGCAAATCTCTGCGCATGAAAAAGAAACCCAAAGAGAAGCGTCATGGCTTCGAGAGGCCGACCAAACCTATGGTCAGAGAAGTAGAAATTCCGGAAACCATTTCCGTGGGCGACCTGGCCCAGCGTATGGCGGTCAAGGCCGCAGACGTGATCAAAACCCTGATGGGTATGGGCGTAATGGCCACCATCAACCAGGCTTTGGATCAGGAAACCGCGATACTGGTGACCGAAGAGCTGGGCCACAAAGCCAAGCCGGTCAGCGACGATGCCTTCGAAGAAGAGGTGTTGAGCGAACTTACCGGTGAGTCCGAAGGCAAAGAGAAGATCAAGCGCGCGCCGGTGGTGAGTGTCATGGGTCACGTTGACCACGGTAAGACCTCGCTGCTCGATTACATTCGCCGCACCAAAGTGGCGGCGGGCGAATCCGGTGGGATTACCCAGCACATCGGCGCTTACCACGTCGAAACCGATCACGGCATGGTGTCCTTCCTGGATACTCCGGGCCACGCCGCGTTTACCGCGATGCGGGCCCGCGGTGCCCAGTGCACCGACATCGTGATCCTGGTAGTCGCGGCCGACGATGGGGTGATGCCGCAGACCAAAGAAGCGGTCGATCATGCCCGGTCCGCGGGCGTGCCCATCGTGGTGGCCATCAATAAGATGGACAAGGAAGAAGCCGATCCGGACCGGATCAAGAACGAGCTGGCCGCGATCGACGTAATTCCTGAAGACTGGGGCGGCGACACCCAGTTTGTGCCGGTGTCTGCCCATACCGGTCAGGGCATCGACGAGCTGCTCGAAGCGGTTCTGCTGCAGGCAGAAATCCTGGAGCTGGAAGCGTCTCCGGACGCGCCCGCCAAAGGCGTGGTGGTCGAGTCCAGCCTGGAACGGGGCCGCGGCTCCGTGGCCACGGTGCTGGTTCAGAACGGCACCCTGCGTCAGGGCGACATGGTCGTGGCAGGCGCGTTCTTCGGTAAGGTCCGCGCCATGACCGACGAGGCCGGCAAGCAGGTCAAGCAAGCCGGGCCGTCAATCCCGGTTGAAATCCTGGGGCTGAACGGTACCCCGGACGCGGGTGACGAGTTCTTCGCGGTGGCGGACGAGAAAAAGGCCAAGGAACTGGCGGAATTCCGCCAGGCCCGTGAGCGTGAACTGCGACTCCAGCGCCAGCAGGCGGCCAAGCTGGAGAACATGTTCGAGAACATGGGTAAGGACGAGGTCAAAACCCTCAACGTGGTACTCAAGACCGACGTCCGGGGGTCGCTGGAGGCCATCACCAAGGCGCTGCTGGATCTGGGCAACGACGAAGTTCAGGTCAAGATCGTGTCGTCTGGCGTGGGCGGTATTGCGGAAACCGACGTCAGTCTGGCGGCGGCCACCAACGCGGTCATCTTTGGCTTCAACGTACGGGCCGATTCCGCCGCCAAGCGTCTGGTTGAACAGGAAGGCCTGGATCTGCGTTACTACAGCATCATCTACAACCTGATCGATGACGTAAAAGCGGCCCTGACCGGTATGCTCGCGCCGGAATTCAAAGAGGAAATCGTCGGCATTGCCGAGGTGCGCGACACCTTCCGTTCACCCAAGTTTGGCCAGGTGGCCGGCTGCATGGTGGTCGAAGGTACCGTCTACCGCAACAAGCCCATCCGGGTACTGCGTGACAACGTGGTGATTTTCGAGGGTGAGCTGGAATCTCTGCGCCGGTTCAAAGACGACGTTCAGGAAGTCCGTAACGGCATGGAGTGTGGTATCGGCGTTAAGGGCTACGATGTGAAAGTCGGCGACCAGATCGAGGTGTTCGATCGGGTCAAGGTCGAGCGCAAGCTTGAGTCCGCGGGGGCCTGATGGCACGAGAGTTCAGCCGAGTAGATCGCATTGGCGATCAGATGCAGCGGGAACTGGCCCAGCTGATTCAGCGGGAGATCAAGGATCCGCGCGTGGGCATGGTCACGATTAACGACGTCAAAGTCAGTCGTGACCTTGGATACGCCGACATCTATGTCTCGCTGCTGTCGACCGAAGAGCTGACGGCGGAATCGCCGGAAGTGAAACAGTCGCTGGCTGTTCTGAACAAGGCGGCGGGGTTTCTGCGCGGACAGGTGGGACGAGCCATGAAACTGAGGGTGGTGCCCCATCTGCGCTTCCACTTCGACAGCCTGCTTGGTCAGAGCCGCCGGATGGACCGGCTCATCCGCGAAGCGGTCGGCGACAAGCCAGCGGTGTCCGGCGATGAGCCCGATGCCCGCGGTCCGGATACGCCGGAGCGTGACGCTTGAGCCGCAGGCGCAAAGGCCGTGACGTCAATGGCATCCTGGTGATCGACAAGCCCCAGGGTGTCACGTCCAACGGTATTCTTCAGCAAGTCAAACGCCTCTATGGCGCGGCGAAGGCCGGCCATACCGGGGCGCTTGATCCTCTCGCAACGGGGGTCTTGCCGCTGTGTTTCGGTGAGGCCACCAAGTTTTCCCAAATGATGCTCGACAGCGACAAGGCCTACGTCACCACGGCTCGCCTCGGTATCCGTACCGAAACCGGCGACAGTGAAGGTGCGGTGGTTGCTGAACGCCCGGTGCCGGTTCTCGATCGTGACGCCGTTGAACGCGTTCTGGACCAGTTTCGTGGTCACATCGAACAGGTACCGTCGATGTATTCGGCGCTCAAGCACAAGGGCCGCCCCCTGTACGAATATGCCCGGGAAGGCATTGAAGTTGAGCGCCCGGCGCGTCCGGTGACGATTTTCGAGCTGACGCTGCTGGATCTCCGGGAATCCGAACTGGATCTGGCGGTAAGCTGCACCAAAGGTACGTACATCCGCTCACTGGTTGAAGATATCGGTGAAGCCCTGGGGTGTGGCGCCCACGTCACCGCCTTGCGCCGTACCATGGCCTCCGGCTACACCCTCTCGGACGCCCGCCAGGTCAGTGATCTGGAGGCAATGCGTGAGCGCGGAGAGAGTCTCGATGGCCTGTTGCTGGCGCCCGACAGCGCGCTGTCGATGTTTCCGGACATGCGACTGTCCGGCTCGACACTGGTGTCGATATTGAACGGGCAAGCGGTTAGAATAACGGGTCAGCCTCAGCAAGGCTTTGTTCGCCTGTACGGTGATCGAGGCTTTGTTGGGCTGGCGGAAGCGTTCCCGGACGGCGACCGGACCAAGCTGGTCCCCCGCCGGCTGGTGAAGGACAGCGCCGGGCGTTAGTCCAAGCGCTGGGTAGCCGGGCTGTAGAGATGCGCGGTTCGGCTGAATTTCCATGCATCGCAACCAATGAGGTGATATATGGCACTGTCTGCCAGCGAAAAAGCACAGATCGTCAAGGAGTACCAGCAGGCTGAAGGCGACACAGGTTCCCCTGAAGTTCAGGTGGCCCTGCTGAGCGCTAACATCAACAAGCTGCAGGAACACTTCAAGGCCAACAAGCAGGATCACCATTCCCGCCGTGGCCTGATCCGGATGGTAAACCAGCGCCGTAAGCTGCTGGACTACCTGAAGCGCAAGAACGCCGACCGTTACCTGGATCTGATCCAGCGTCTGGGCCTGCGTCGCTAATCCGGTCCTTGCGGACTGTGGCCCGTTTCTGTGCAGGGCGGGCCGACAACCGGCGGATGCAGGCATCCGTCGGTTGTGCTTTCTAGCCAATGCACACGCTGCAGTTGAATTGTCGTGAAAACCGAAGGATTCCCTGTCGTAACCGAAAGCCGAAATTGATAGCAGGTTGTTGAAAAGCCCGGGCGAGGGTGGCCAGAGCCACTGCCTGACCGGGGTTTTGCAACAGCCTGTTAGCTTTCAGACGGGTTGCCTTTCTGGTTGAGCACAAGGATCTGCAGCAGGTAAAGCGCGCCTGTCGACTCACGCCTGGGCGCGATTGGAATGAACTGAAAAGCAGGAGTTTGTTGTGGATCTGCAACCACGTAAGAAAACCTTTGAACTGGGTGGCGAGACGTTCACCCTGGAAACTGGCCGTATCGCCCGTCAGGCGACCGGCTCGGTACTGGTCTCCACCGGCGATACCGCGGTTCTGGGCACGGTCGTTGGTGCCAAGGAAGCCAAGCCGGGTCAGGGCTTCTTCCCCCTGACCGTTAACTACTTCGAGAAAACCTACGCGGTCGGGAAAATTCCAGGCGGTTTCTTCAAGCGTGAAGGTCGTCCGTCTGAAAAGGAAACCCTGACCTCCCGTCTGATCGACCGTCCAATCCGGCCGCTGTTCCCGAACGGCTTCATGAACGAAGTGCAGGTTATCTGTACCGTGATGTCCGCGACCAAAGAGCACGATCCCGATATCGCGGCCATGTTGGCAGCGTCGGCGGCTCTGGCGGTCTCCGGTATTCCGTTTGATGGCCCGATCGGGGCCGCCCGCGTTGGTTTCACCAACGATCGTGGCTACTTCCTGAATCCGACCTTTGCCGAGCTGGAAACCTCCATGCTGGACATGGTCGTTGCCGGCACCGAAGACGCCGTGCTGATGGTGGAGTCCGAAGCCAAGGGACTGACCGAAGATCAGATGCTCGGTGGCGTGCTCTACGCGCACCAGGAAATGCAGTCGGCCATTACGGCGATCAAGGAATTTGCCGCCGAAGTTGGCAAGCCTCGCTGGGATTGGCAGCCTGAGCCGGAGAATACCGGCCTGCTGGAGTCCATCAAGGCGGAATTTGCCGGTGCGATCGAAGAGGCTTACAGCATCCGTGACAAGATGGCCCGGTACGAGAAACTCGGTGAGCTGAAAGCTGCTGCGGTTGAGAAGTTTGCCGGCGAGGAAGAAGGGCAACCGACCGACGAAGAGGTGAAGCGCTACTTCGGCAAGATCGAGAAGACCGTGGTGCGTCAGCAAGTGTTGGACGGCAAGCCCCGGATCGATGGCCGCGACAACAAAACCGTGCGTCCGATCGAAGTGGAAGTTGGCATCCTGCCGAACGTGCACGGTTCCGCACTGTTCACCCGTGGCGAAACTCAGGCCATCGTGACGGCGACGCTGGGCACTACCCGGGACGTACAAATCATCGACGCCCTGGAAGGTGAGCGTAAGGACCCGTTCCTGTTCCACTACAACTTCCCTCCGTACTCGGTGGGCGAGGCGGGCCGGGTCGGTTCGCCGGGCCGTCGCGAAATCGGCCATGGTCGCCTGGCCAAGCGTGGTGTGGCTGCGGTTATGCCAACACTGGATGAGTTTCCGTACGCCATCCGTGCCGTTTCGGAAATCACCGAATCCAACGGCTCCAGCTCAATGGCGTCGGTCTGTGGTTCCAGCCTGGCGTTGATGGATGCGGGCGTTCCGCTCAAGGCGCCGGTTGCCGGTATCGCCATGGGGCTGGTCAAGGAAGGCGACAAGTTCGCGGTTCTGACCGACATCCTGGGCGACGAAGACCACCTGGGCGATATGGACTTCAAAGTGGCCGGTACCAAAGACGGTGTCACCGCGCTGCAGATGGACATCAAGATCAACGGTATTACCGACGAGATCATGGAGATCGCCCTGGAGCAGGCCCGCGAGGCGCGTCTGCACATCCTTGACGAGATGAACAAGGTGATTTCCGAGCCGCGTGCCGAGCTGTCCGAGCGGGCGCCGAGCATCACCACCATCAAGATTCACCCGGACAAGATCCGTGACGTGATCGGTAAGGGTGGTTCGGTGATCCGTGGCATCTGCGAGGAAACCGGCGCCTCCATCGACCTGGACGACGACGGCAATGTGAAGATCTACGCCGACAACCAGGCCGCGGCTCAGGCGGCGGTAAACCGGGTCAAGGAAATCACCGCTGAGATCGAAGTGGGCGCGATCTACAAGGGCCGGGTTGAGCGCATCGTTGACTTCGGTGCGTTCGTCAACATCCTGCCGGGCAAAGACGGCCTGGTGCACATCTCCCAGATCTCCGACCGTCGCATCGAGAACGTTACTGACGAGCTGAGCGAAGGTCAGGAAGTGCTGGTCAAGGTGCTGGATGTGGACAACCGTGGCCGGGTTAAGCTGTCCATGAAGGAAGTCAAGGAAGGCGAGCAGCCGACCGACTTCGCCTGACGGGCCCAGGCCCTGAAGGAAAACCCGCCTTTCCATCGGATTGGCGGGTTTTTTTGTGCCTAGTTGCCGGCCCGTTCCAGGAACGCCAGCAGGGCGTCCCGATAGGCCGGGATGGCGAAGGTTGCGGCATGGGGGGTGTCGGTCCGGAGGAACTGCCTGGGCTCGTTGGCGGCTTCGTACAGGGCCACCCCGTGCATGAACGGGATGATGCCGTCCCGCTCGCTGTGAATCACCAGCACCGGTACCGGGGCGATATCGCCAATGCGTTCGCTGCCCTCATAGTCGTCGGGAATGGTCCAGCTCAACGGGATCTGGAACGGCCAGGTCAGCCAGAAGTTGCCGAGCTTCTCCCGGGCAATGCGCCGGAACCCGGCGAAAGTGCCGTCCACAATCACCGCGCTCAGTTCCGGTTGCTCGCCCCGGGGCACCCACTCGCTCGCCAGGGCAATACCCAGAGCTCCACCCAGGCTCTGCCCGAGAATGGCCAGCTTCCCCGTTGAAACGCGTGAATCCCGGGCCAGCCAGCGCAGGCCAGTCTCGACATCGTGCAGGGCGCCTTCAATGTCCGGCGCTCCGGTGGACCGACCGTAACCCCGGTAGTCGAGGGTGAAGACGTTGTAACCGGCCTCCGGCAGCCAGGCGACGTTGAAAACATGGCTGCTGATGTTCTGGGCGTTGCCGTGCAGATAATAGATGGTGCCTTTGGCTTGCCCGTCCGGGACCTGGGCCGGCAGCCACCAGCCGTGCAGGGTCTCGCCGTCCGCGGTGTCGAGAAAGACATCCTCATAGGCCAGATTGAGCCGGTCCGGAGTGACGTAGGTGACTTGATCCGGGTAGAAAAACACCGTGCTGCAGCCACTCTGTATGACGGCCGTCAGTGCCGCCAGGGCGGCCGCCAGAGGCCGCCGGAGGCGGCTCAGAAATAGGCGTGCAGACCGGCTTGCCATGTGCTCTGGTACCTGTCGTAGTGGTTTTCCCGGGTGAATTCGGCGAACACGCTGAAGCGCCGGTCAATGTGCCAGCCGGCGTTCAGGTAAAGCTGATCCTGGCGGTGTTGGCTGCTGACGATCCAGGCCTTGGTGCGAACGCCCGCAAGCAGGCTGAACTGCGGATTCTGGTGCGACAATCCAAGGTCGGCGCCGGGTGCCGCGTCGTAGCCCCGGCGAAGGTCGTCATCAATCTCCAGGTCGGCGGTGGCGAGAGCGAAGGCCTGGGTGTTCTGGCCCAGGCGCCAGCTGCCACCGGCACCGCCTTCAAGGTACGGGGTCAGCACCCGTTTCGTACCGGTGTCGGTGCGCCGCCCGCCGAACCCGACCTGCCAGGACAGCGGCGAGAAGAATGGGTCCCGGGGGCTCAGGGAACGGATTTCAACGCCGGTGAGTTGCTCGACCTGGAACTCGTCATTGTCGGTGTAATAGCGCATGTCCAGGCGCAGAAACTGAAGCTGCGCGCCCGGTCGGTAGCCCTCCGGCGGGTCCAGCAGATCGTGGTAGGCCGGGCGCAGGGTCAGCTGAACCATGTCCTGGTCGCCGAGTTGGCCGGCGCCGAGACTGACCCGGAAGGTGTCGTGCCCTTGATCGTCGCGGACCTCGGGTTCTGTCGGTGCCGGTGGCGGAGGGGCATCGCCGATGCCGGCGCGGGTCACCAGCAGAGCGTGCGACAGGGGCGCGGCATAGTCGCGCGGCCAGCCCTCGGCCTCGCTTTGGTAGCGGACGTATTCGTAGGTGGCATCCAGAATGCGCGCGTGTTCCCGGTCGGTCAGTGTGCGGAGTTCCGGGGCGTCGGGGTCGAGGTAGCCGTAGGCGATGGCGGCAGCCAGGGTCTGGTGGTCGTCGGGCAGCAAGGCAAGCTGGTGCGCGACGGAGGTTGCCGCGGAGGGCCGGTAATACACCGTGTCGACCAAGCCCTTGTCGATCACCCATCGAACCGTGTCGGAGGGGATGGCGTGGGTGGTGACGTCATTCAGTAGCCGGGTACCCGGCCGGGCCACATCGATCAGCGCCAGTAGCCGGTAAGCACAGTTTTCGTCGAAAAAGTAATAGTCGAAGTTCTTGTCCTGGATTTCCCAGGCGTGCGCCAGCAGCTGGTCGACTTCCTCCGGCTGAAGGTTCAGGGTGTATTCCCACAGGTCCCGGTGCTCGATGTCCGAGTACAGACGGATTTTTTCGTAGTACGGCTGTACCGTAGTGATGCCGGGATAGCCGCCGAAGATGCCCTTGTAGGCGAACAGGATTTCGCTGTCGTGGGCCTCGGCATCGGCGGCGTAGGAGATGGTGTTCGCCAGCAGCAGATTGGTTTCGTCGTTGTCCTGCGGTGGATCGAGTCGCAAGAAAGTGTGGCCAAACATGGACGACGGGCTGTTCAGATAGGACGCCGCAAACACCAGAGTGACGGTCTCGGTGTCCAGGGTGTGTGTCCAGTCGTCGTAGGCCGGGCAGTTGATCGGGGTGTCGGGCAGGTCCAGTTGCTGGCGCAGCCAGCGGTCCCTGGCCGGAAAGCGGCACCGGGCATGGTCATCGCCGCCGCCTGGCTGCAGGATGGCGGTCAGTGTCGCTTCAAGTTCAGCCCGGGGCGAGTGTTTGCCCTCGGGGCTGAGGAAAAAGGCAGCGTCGTCGGCTTGGCTGGTGTAGCCGTCACCAAGGGTGTCGGGCTGATAGTGGCCCAGAGTCAGCCAGGCCGGGTCCAGATGCAGATCGCCTGGCGCGGCGATTTCGGCCGCCTGCAGGGTCCAGCTGAGGGTCAGGCACGCCAGGGCCTGACCAATGCGTAACGAATGGCCCATGGATGTCGTGTGGTCCGGATTGGAATCAAGGGGTGAATGGCGCGCCGTCCCTGGCGCGAGTCCATCCTTGGGTCGGCTGGCCTGATTAGGCAGCGACGTACTTGCTCAGGTCTTCGTTCTGCTCAAGCAGGGATACGATGGCATCCACCGCTTCGCCAGACGTGGTGTCGGCGTTCGGGAAGATGGCGGCAAAGTTGTCCTGCAGCACCTTACGGAAGGTGTCACGGTCTGCTTCTTCCACGCCCAGCAGAACGGCCAGGGTGTCCAGGTTTTCGCCGTTGCCGCGGGACATGTCACGGGCGACTTTGTCGATGTTGCTGTCCATGTACATGGCCATGGACTGGATGGCCTGGTTGGTCTGACATCCCAGGGTGCCGGTGGTCATACCGAAGGTCTGGTTACCGAAGGTACCGTTGGTGGTAGCGGCCAGTACGTGTGGAGCAATACCGGACTGTCCCTTCCAGACCATGGCGCCAACGCCGCAACCCGGCTGAGCAAAGGCTACGGAAGACGCGCCAAGAAGAATTGCACCTGCGATCAGTTTTTTCATTACCTACTCCTTTATGTAGTTTTATGCTGTCGTCGCATGAACCGCTGGACCAACTTTTGCCGGCCAAACGGGAACGGCCCTGACTAGTTCCTGTGCAGACAGGCAGACCGTTGGACTGAGTATAGCCTGATTTCGGTGTTCGTCGACAATTCAATCCGTGACTATTTGATTTAGTTCGAATTTTTTTCGAATGGGAACAGATGTTCGCCGAATTGCCGGGCGCCGTCCGTTGTGGCCGGAGGTCGGTTGTAAAAAAGCCGGCGAACCTGTCGGTACGCCGGCTTCGTTGTATGCGCTCTCCGGGAGGGTCAGCCGCCCAGGTAGGCCGCACGGACATCCGGATTTTCCAGCAGGTTTTTGCCGGTGTCGTGCAGCCGGATACGGCCGGTTTCCAGCACATAGCCGCGATCCGCCAGGCTCAGCGCCTGGTGCGCGTTCTGCTCGACCAGGAACACCGTAATACCTTCATCCCGCAGCTGGCCGATGATCTCGAAGATCTGCTGGATCACCAGCGGGGCCAGTCCGAGTGAGGGTTCGTCGAGGATGATCATCCTCGGCTTGCTCATCAGTGCCCGGCCAATGGCCAGCATCTGCTGCTCGCCGCCGGACATGGTGCCGGCCCGCTGATGCTCCCGTTCTTTCAGTCTCGGGAACAGCTCGTACACATGATCCTGGCTCTTGCGGATCTCCGCCTTGGTGTTGAAGAAACCGCCCATGTGGAGGTTTTCCTCGACCGTGAGTCCGGGAAACACGCGCCGGCCTTCGGGCACGATGGCGATGCCCGAGCGCATGATCTGGGCGGTGGGCTCGCGGGTAATGTCCCGACCTTCCAGAATGACCCGGCCGGAACTGGCCTGTGGGTTGCCGCACACGGTCATCAGCAGGGTGGTCTTGCCGGCGCCGTTGGCGCCGATCAGGGAGACGATCTCGCCTTTATTGACCTCGACGGAAACCCCGTGCAGCGCCTCGATTTTCCCATAGTGGGTATGAACGTTATCCAGTACTAGCATGGCTGTTCCTCAGGCCTCGCCCAGATAGGCTTTGATCACGTCGTCGTTCTGGCGGATTTCGTCCGGCGTACCGCAGGCCAGGGGGCGGCCCTGGTTGATCACGTTGATACGGTCGGAGATGTCCATCACCAGGCTCATGTCGTGCTCAATCAGCACTACGGAAACGTTGTAGTCCTCTTTCAGGCTGACAATCAGCTGATTGAGGTCCTTGGTTTCCGCGGGGTTGAGGCCGGCGGCCGGCTCATCAAGCATCAGCAGCTTCGGCTCGGTTACCATGCAGCGGGCGATTTCCAGGCGCCGCTGCTGGCCGTAGGCCAGGTTGCCGGCTTCCCGGTTGGCCAGGTCCAGTAGACCGACCCGGTCCAGCCAGTAGCGTGCCCGTTCCAGCGATTTCTTCTCCCGCTCCCGGTAATCCGGCGTTTTCAGCAGGCCGGCAATCAGGTTGGTGTTCAGATGCCGGTGCTGGGCCACCAGCAGGTTTTCCACCACGGTCATCTGATTGAACAGCCGGACGTGCTGGAAGGTGCGGACCATGCCCAGCCGGGAAATCTTGTAGTCGGGTTTGCCCTGGATTTCCTGGCCCTGGAAGATGATCTTGCCGCCGGTTGGTTTGTAGAAACCGCTCATGCAGTTGAACACCGTGGTCTTGCCGGCACCGTTGGGGCCGATGATCGACACAATCTCGTGTTCCTGCACATCCAGGGATACCTGGTCCACCGCCAGCAGGCCGCCAAAGCGCATGGACAGATTCTGTACTTCAAGCATCGTCCGTCACTCCTGCTCTTTGAGTTCAATGTGGATTCGGCGCATGGGCATCAGACCCTGCGGACGCCAGATCATCATCAGCACCATGGCAGCGCCGAAGATCAGCATCCGGTACTCGGAGAATTCCCGCGCCAGTTCCGGCAGGATGGTGACGGCGATGGCCGCCAGAATAACGCCGATCTGCGAGCCCATGCCGCCCAGTACCACAATGGCCAGGATGATGGCGGACTCGAGGAAGACGAAGGACTCCGGGCTGATAAAGCCCTGCTTGGAGGCGAACACGGTACCGGCAAAGCCGGCGAAGAAGGCGCCGATGGTGAAGGCCGACAGCTTGACCGCAGTCCGGCTCAGGCCGAGCGAACGGGCGGCGATTTCATCCTCGCGCAGCGCTTCCCAGGCGCGGCCAACCGGCATGCGCATAAAGCGGCGGATCACCAGTGCGGTAAAGACCGCCAGCACCAGGGCGATCAGATACAGGAAGATCACCTTGTGTTCGCCGGAGTAGGCGATGCCGAAGGTCTCGTGGAACGAGGTGTTGCCCTCTTCCTTGATGCGGCGGCCAAACTCCATGCCAAACAGGGTCGGCTCCGGAATGCCGCCAATGCCGTTGGGGCCGCCGGTGAGGGTGGTCCAGTTGTTCAGCAGGATGCGGATGATCTCACCAAAACCGAGGGTGACGATCGCCAGGTAGTCGCCCCGCAGTCGCAATACCGGGAACCCCAGCACCAGACCAAACAGCGCCGCCAGCAGCGCGCCGATGGGCAGGGCCATCCAGAACGAGATGCCGATGTACTGCGACAGCAGCGCGAAGGTGTAAGCGCCCACCGCGTAAAAGGCCACGTAACCCAGGTCGAGCAGGCCCGCCAGGCCGACCACCACGTTCAGGCCCAGGGCCAGCATGATGTAGATCAGCACCAGGGTGGCCAGGTCGACCGCGCCACGGGAGACGAAGAACGGCCAGAACAGGGCAATGACGATGATGCCGGTCAGTACCCAGGACTCCAGCTTGACCCGCTTGGACTGCTCCATCGGCTCGCGGTTGGCCAGCGGGTTCAGGGACGGCAGCTTGCCGAGCGAGCCCATGATCGTTTCGCGGAACATCTGGAACAGGAAGACCAGAACCGCCGCCAGGACGATCGAGACCAGCGTCAGGGTATCGGCGCCGGTGAGGGTGACATTGATGCCCTGGGCTTCGAGGTTGAGGCCCAGGATCGGGTAGGAAATAACCAGGGTAACAACCGCGCAGAAAAGCGCGTGTCGGAAATTGTGAGCAGCCATCAGATCTTCTCAACCTCCGGTTTGCCAAGCAGGCCGGTGGGTTTAAACAGCAAAATGAGGATCAGCAGGCTGAAAGAGACCACGTCCTTGTATTCTCCGCTCAGGTAGCCGGAGGTCAGACTTTCTGCCACGCCCAGAATCAGCCCGCCCAGCATCGCGCCGGGGATGCTGCCAATGCCGCCCAGCACGGCCGCGGTGAAGGCTTTGAGGCCGGCGATGAAACCGAACAGTGGGTCCACCGAGCCGTAGTACATGCCCAGCAGCAGGCCGGCCACGGCGGCCAGCGCGGCACCGATGACGAAGGTGGCCGAGATGATCCGGTTGGTATCGATGCCCAGCAGATTCGCCATCCCCAGGTCCTGAGACACCGCCCGGCAGGCCCGGCCGATACGGGAGCGGGAGATGAACAGAGTCAGCGCGGTCATGCAGATCAGGGTGGTAATAAAGATGGTGATCTGCATATAGGAGAGGGACATCTGGAAGGTGTCCGGAGAGCCGAACTGGAAGCCACCTTCGATCAGCGCCGGAAAGCCGATGTTCCGGGAACCCTGCGCCAGATGGACGTAATTCTGCAGGAAGATGGACATACCAATCGCGGAGATCAGGGGGATCAGGCGGTGTTTGCCCCGTACCGGTCGGTATGCCACCCGTTCCACGGCCCAGCCCATGGAACTGGAAACCAGCATGGCGCAGATCAGCGCGACGATGAGAATCAGCGGCAGCCAGGCAACGCCGAGGGTCGCCAGCCCGGTGATTGCGATCAGGGCTGTGTAGGCACCGATCATGTAGATCTCGCCGTGGGCGAAGTTGATCATGCCAATGATGCCGTAAACCATCGTGTAGCCGATGGCGATCAGCGCGTAGGTGCTGCCGATCGTCAGCCCGTTGATAAGCTGTTGGAAGAAATAGAGGAGGTCTTGCATTGTTTTTTGAACTCCGAAAGCCTGCTCCCTCGAACACCGCACCCGCGTGCGCGGGTTTTCCGCGCCGCAGCGTGGGGGAGGTCAACAGGAGCCTAGAAAAACACCTTCTCCCGGATCACGGTGAGAAGGTGCTCTCAATATTACCGTTTGTTAACGATTGCGGCTTAGTTTACCGGAGTTTTGCTGCCATCTGAATGCCATTCGTAGACAACAAACTCGAACGACTTCATGTCGCCCTTCTTGTCGTACTGAACGGTGCCGATGGGGGTTTCGAAGGTGCCGCTGCGCAGCGCCGCTGCGACATCGAATGGATCGCTGGAGCCGGCCTGTTCAATGCCTTCGGCAATCAGCTGAACCGCCGCGTAAGAGGTCAGCACGAACGGACCGGAGGGGTCTTCGCCCTTGGCTTCAAAGGCGGCAACCAGTTCCTGGTTTTCCGCTTTCTGATCGAAGCTGGGCGGCAGGGTGACCAGCAGGCCTTCTGCGGCTTCGCCGGCAATGGTGTTGATGTCTTTGTTACCGACACCTTCCGGGCCCATGAACTTGGCGTTCAGATCGGCCTGGCGAGCCTGGCGCAGGATCAGACCCAGTTCCGGGTGGTAGCCGCCGTAGTAAACGTAGTCGACGTTGGCCTGCTTCAGCTTGGTGATCAGTGACGAGAAGTCCTTGTCACCGGCGGTGATACCTTCGAACATGGCGATTTCAACGCCCTTGCTCTTCAGGGTGTCGCGCACCGCGGTGGCGATGCCTTCACCGTACTGCTGCTTGTCGTGCACGATGGCGACCCGCTTCGGGTTCTGGCTGGCGATGTAATTGCCCGCCACCGGACCCTGCATGCTGTCGAGACCGATGGTGCGGAACACCAGCTCATAGCCGCGCTCGGTGATCTCCGGGCTGGTGGATGCCGGAGTGACCATCAGGATGCCTTCATCTTCATAGATGTCGGACGCCGGCTGGGTGGAGCTGGAACACAGGTGGCCAACGACAAAGCGAACGCCATCGTTCACCAGGCTGTTGGCGACGGTTACTGCCTGCTTGGGGTCGCACACGTCGTCGTATTCCACGGCAACCAGCTGTTCACCCATCACACCGCCGTTGGCATTGATCTGCTCGATCGCCATGCGGGCGCCGGAAAACTGCATGTCACCGTACTGGGCGACCGGGCCGGTCATCGGTCCTGCAATACCAATCTGGATCTCTGCGGCGGCCTGACCGGCAGCCATGAGGGCAATGGAGGTGCTAACAGCGGTAGCGAGTTTTTTTACTGAGGTTTTCATTGGGTCAGTCCTGTTGGGTTCAGGGTTATTCTTGTGTACTCAGAGGCTTAAACAAACACCACGCCCCGCTGCTTGTCAAGCAGATTGGGCCAGTGCCGGCCTCCGGGTGAGTCACGAGTGTGTCACGCGTCCGTGCCGTCTTCCTGATCTGCGCTGACCAGTGTGCGGAAGCTTTCGTGCTCACGCAACTGTTCAAAGCTGGGATCGACCGAAGCATCGTCGCGATAAGCTTCGGAAATTTCAATGGCTTTTTGCAGAGTGCTGACGGCGTCCTCCCAGCGTCCGATCTCGGCGTAGGCGCAGGCCAGCTGATAGTGGGCATGGCCGTTGTTCGGGTCCAGCTTCAGGGCGCGCTGGCACAGGCTGATGGCCCACAGGGGCTCACGCATTTCCAGTACCGCATCGGCCTTGTAGCTGAGGGCGTCGACATCGTCCGGGCGCAGGTCCAGGATGCGGTCGTAGGCGGCGATCTTGTTCTGCTGGGAGGTTTCCTGGCTGGCCTTGAGCCAGAGCGAGTGGATCTCGTTGGTGCGCTCGATCTCAGCCTGGTTCTGGTGAATGATGTCGGATTTCTGTTGCAATTGATCCTCGATCGACTGCAGACGTTTTTCGTACTCGACCACCAGTTCATTCACCCGTTTTTCCGCCACGCTGGCCAACTGGTTGCGCATGTCGCGGATCGAGTTCCAGCCAATGACCACCAGGATGGAGGTGGCGCCGGCAATCAGGTAAAAGAAGTAGGTGACCGTGTCGGTGGCATAGGACATGGTCTTGTCGGCCACCGACAGTTCCTTGTCCACCACCTTTTCGATCAGTTCCGCCCGGGTGTCCATCATTTCCTTGCGCAGCGCCTTGCTCTCTTCCAGCAGGTAAAGCTCGATAAAAGGCGTGTACATGGGTTCTTCAAGATCGGCGAGCGCGGCGGCGATGTCCTGCTCACGGATGTCCCTGCGGGTTTCAGCCGTCGCTTCGGGGCTGTCCTCCTGCGCCACGGCCATAGTGGAAAAAACGGCCAGTCCGGCGGCAAAGAGGAGCAGGCCGGCGAGGGCGGAAGTGTGGCGGTTCGGGGTTCGCTTGATCATAGTACTGCGTCCGGTTCGCGGGTTTAAAAAAAATCAGACCTTAGCATAGTGGCCAATGGAAAAAATGCGGGGTCGGGGAAAACCATAAGAGAGGCTTCCGGCTCTGAATGGTAAACTCGCTGACTTGCAATTCAAGGTCTAACGACCTGTAATAGTTAGTGGTATAAACATTTGGCTGGCCTGAGCGGAGTACTGCAGTGAAAAACTATGAGCAGGTGCTGGTGGCGCTTCGCCGCCTGATCCGGGCGACGGATCTGCATTCCAAGCGGTTGAGCAAACACGCGGGGCTGACCGGGCCGCAGCTGTTGATTATGCGCGCGATCCGGGATCTGGGTGAGGTGACGATCGGTACGCTGGCGGATCGGGTCAGTCTGAGTCAGGCCACGGTGACCACCATTCTCGACCGTCTCGAACACCGCAAACTGGTGTACCGGGTTCGCAGTACTCAGGACAAACGCAAGGTGCACGCCCATCTGACCGAGGCGGGGGCCGAGATTCTGGCCCGCGCCCCTAACCCGCTGCAGGAAGACTTCATCCAGCGGTTCCAGAGCCTGGACGAGTGGGAGCAGAGCATGATCCTGGCCTCGTTGCAGCGGGTCGCCAACATGATGGATGCCGACGACATCGACGCCTCGCCGGTGCTGGATGTGGGGC
>JBPEXU010000260.1:0-4536 GCA_052031225.1 Marinobacter sp.
GGGAGGCTTTTCTACCGGAAAAAGGTGTCTGAGCGCAGCGAGTTCTTTTTCCAGAAGAAAAGCCTCCCATGCCCTCGCAGCCCCCAAATATAGAATGAAGGCCGCGAGTAGGCGCCAAAGCGCAATAATCAGAGCACCATAGCCGCCAGCCAGCCAAACGCCAGCAGCGGCAGGTTGTAGTGCAGGAAGGTGGGCACGACCGTGTCCCAGATGTGGTTGTGCTGGCCATCGACGTTCAGGCCGGCGGTCGGGCCCAGGGTGGAATCGGAAGCCGGGGAGCCGGCGTCGCCCAGGGCGCCGGCGGTGCCCACCAAGGCGACAATGGCCAGCGGACTGAAGCCCATTTGCAGCGCCAGGGGCACGTACAGGGCGGCGATGATCGGGATGGTCGAGAACGACGAGCCGATGCCCATGGTGATCAGCAGGCCCACGGCCAGCATCAGGAACGCGGCCAGGGCCTTGTTGTCGCCAATGGCTGTGACCGAGCCCTCGACCAGGGTGGCGATCTCGCCGGTTTCCCGCATCACCTCGGCAAAGCCGTTGGCGGCGATCATGATGAAACCGATCATCGCCAGCATCTTCATGCCTTCGGTGAACAGGTCGTCGGCCTCTTTCCATTTCACCACGCCGGACAGGTTAAACAGCACAAAACCGGCCAGGGCGCCGAGGATCATCGAGTTGAGCCAGAGCTGCACCACAAAAGCCACCACGATGGCGACCAGCGCCATGATCAGGGTGCGCGGGCTGTAGCGAACGTCCACCCGCTCGGTACGGGCGATGGCGTCCATGTCGTAGCGGCGGTCGCCGCGGTAGCTGAAGAACACCGCCACCAGCAGGCCGATCAGCATCCCCAGTGCCGGCAGCGCCATGGCGGACATCACGTTGAGATCGCTGGCGTCGATGCCGTTGTCGGCCACGTTGGCGAGCAGGATTTCATTCAGGTAAATGCCGCCAAAGCCGACCGGCAGGAACATGTACGGGGTAATCAGGCCGAAGGTCAGGACACAGGCCACCAGCCGGCGGTCCATGTTCAGCTTGGCCATGACGTACAGCAGCGGCGGGACGACCAGAGGAATGAACGCAATGTGGATCGGCAGGATGTTCTGCGAGGAGACGGCGATGGCGAGCAACAGACCGACGATCATGAACCGGATGCCGTTGGCGGCACCGCCGTGTTGCTGCCGGCCAACCAGTGCCAGCGCCTTGTCGGCCAACGCGTGAGCCAGGCCGGATTTGCCGATGGCGACGGCGAACGCGCCGAGCGTGGCGTAGGACAAGGCAACGGTGGCACCGCCACCCAGCCCGTTGTTAAAGGCGTTGATGGTGGCTTCCAGGGACAGCCCGGCGATCAGGCCGCCGGAAATGGCGCCGATGATCAGGGCGACGACAACGTGGATGCGGCACAGGCTCAGTACGAGCATGATCAGCACCGCGGCAACAACGGCATTCATGGCAAACTCCGGATAGGACGTCAGGGTTTCGCCGGCCCCTTGTGAGGGCCGACCTCATGAAAAGCGCGCTAATGTGCAGGAAATGATCGCCCGAGTCAAAAATGGGCGCGGTCAGTCGTCGATCCGGGCGAAGCGGGGCACCTGTTCACCGGCCACCTCGACGGTTTCCCGGAACATGGCGAGGGGGCGAACCCACAGGCTGTGGTCGCCGTAAAGGCAGCGATAAACCACCAGCGCTTCCTCGGTTTCGCTGTGGCGGGCGACCCCGATCACTTCGTAGTCCTTGCCTTTGTAATGTCGATACCGACCGGGCCGGATGGCCGGCGTTTTCTCTGTCATCGTCTGTCTCTTTTGTGGTTCGGCTTCTACCACCATTGGCCGGGCGGACTTGCGCACGCAGACCGTATAGACTGAAAGTATAGTGGCAGGGATGCGTACAGTTACAAATCCGGGACACCAAGTGTAGCCCATGTTTTCGACCCCGGAGAACCGGACGCGGCGATGACTCAACGCATACTCCGTACCCTGCGGCTGTTTTTACTCTGGTTTGGCGCTTTGCTGGCCAGTACCGCCAGCGTGGCCGAGCCCGTTGGGTTTGACTGGTTGCAGGCACCGAGCGCCGACCTGACGGTTGATCAGATCCGGGCGTTCCCGGATCGGGCCTGGACGCCTGCCCGCGCCGGCGAGGTGTTGAACCAGGGCGTCAGTGACGATGTGTTCTGGCTGCGGGTCCGGGTGCCGGCGGAACCGGCCAACCGGCTTCTGGAAGTCGGTTACCCGTTGCTGGACGAAGTCTCCGTGTTCTGGGAACGCAATGGCGAGATCATTGAACACCATCACACCGGAGATACCCGCCCGTTCTCGTCCCGGCCGATCTACCACCGCAAGTTCGTGTTTCTGGTGCCCTCTAATACTGAGGATGTGACCGCCTATCTGCGGGTGCACACCGAGGGTTCGGTGCAGGTCCCGGTGGCGGTGACCCGCTCAGCCCAGTTCCTGGAGAACGAACAGCTGTCCTACGGCTGGCAGACCACTTTCCTCGGCATCGTGCTGGCGCTGGCACTGTACAACCTGTTCCTGTTTACCATTGTCCGTGACGCCACCTATCTGTGGTATGTGCTCACGGTCGTGACCACCGGGCTGCTTCACCTCAACTTCAACGGCCTGCTGTTCCAGTGGCTGTGGCCGGAGTCGCCCTGGCTCAATCGCTACTTTACGCTACCGGCTATCGGGTTGGGGCTGGTCTTTGCCACCGTATTCACCATGAAGTTTCTGTCGGTGCGCCAATACAGTCCGGCCAGTTTCCGGTTCTTGCAGATCTTGCTGGGATTGTCGGTGCTGTGTACGGGCTTTGGTCTGCTGGGCAGTTATGCGGTTGGTTTCGCGGTGGCCAGTATCCTGGCGGTGATCATGACGGTCTCCGCCTGGTTCATCGGCCTGTTGGTCTGGCGCCGTGGCGAAGTGATGGGTGGCTTCTATGTTCTGGCCTGGTCGCTGCTGCTGATGGGGCATCTGGTGCTGGCGGTCAGCAAGATCGGGCTGATGCCCCGGAGCCTGTTCACCGAGCTGGCTCCGCAGGCCGGCGTGGCCTTAGAGGCGGTGCTGTTGTCGTTCGCCCTGGCCTATCGGATCAACACCGAACGCCGAGAGCGGCTGGCGGCACAGGAGCAGGCGCTGGAAGTCCAGCGCCAGGCCAACCTGACGCTGGAATCCCGGGTGAAGGAACGGACCGAAGCGCTGGAGCAGGCGTACGAACAGCTCAAGGCGGTGAGCCTGACCGATGGTCTGACCCACCTGGCCAACCGACGCCGGTTTGACGATAGGCTGAACGCCGAGTGGAGCCGGGCCTTGCGTCAGGGCGAACCGCTGGGCCTGGTGATGATCGATATCGATTTCTTCAAGAAGGTCAACGACGAGTATGGCCATCTGGTGGGGGACGACTGCCTGGTGGCGGTGGCCGGTCGGCTTCAGAGCGAGATTCAGCGTTCCGGCGATCTGGTGGCCCGTTACGGCGGCGAGGAATTTGTGGTGCTGTTGCCGTCCACCCCGGCGGAGGGCGCCTATCAGGTCGCCGAGCGGCTGCGCCAGGCGGTGGAGCGCACGCCGATCCATTCCGGCGAACGGGTGGCGCCGATCCGGCTCACCATCAGCGCCGGTGTTGCGGCCATGATGCCCCGTCGGGATCTGGCCGCTCAGGAATTGATCCGGCGCGCCGACGACGCCTTGTACGCCGCGAAACAAGCCGGGCGTAACCGGGTGATGGTGTACCGGGATCGCGGGCCCGCGGCGGGCACCGGCGCCTGATCGTCAGTTCTTCAGCTTGTACTTGCCGGGCCCGAGGAACAGAACCGCCAGCGCGGTAAACAGGAAGAACCCCTGCAACTCCAGCGCCCAGCCGCCGCTTCGGCTCAATGCCAGCAATTCGTGGCTGTGTACCAGGGCAATGGCCACCAGCATGTTGAACACGATCAGCAACGCACCGATGCGGGTCTGGTATCCGAGGATGACCATCAGCGGCGCAATCAACTCTCCGACAAACACGCCATAGGCCAGAAACGCTGGCAAGCCGTGGCTGCTGAGCTGGCTTTCGATAAAGCCGGTGCCGTTGAGCAGCTTGGCGACGCCGTGAAACAGCATCAGCCCGCCCAGCGTCAGGCGCAGGATCAGTTTGCCGAGATCGGAGTTTTCCAACATACAACAGGCTTCCTTTGGTCTGGGTCTGAGTGTGAATGGCGCCAAGGATAGCGCGTTCGGTGTTCGTGTGCCCAGCTACCTTGAGGGTGTCCGGCTGTTCGAGCGACCGATACCCGCGCCGGTGGCGATTTGCTAGCCTTGCCTGTCGGCAGCTAGATCACACTTGCAGTTTCCGGGCGCTGCTGCCGGTAGGTCGCCATGTCGATCTGGCCGAGTTTCGGCGTGAGTTTGCACACCCGTCGGCCCCAGGGGAATTCGCGCTGGCGCCGGAGCAGTTCCAGGCCCTCGCCCTCTTTCCAGGCCTCAAGATCCAGGTCACGCCAGAACCGGGGGTTGCGACCGGTCTGCCGGTCGTGTTCGGCGGTCACCGGGTCGAGGTGGCGGAAGGGTT
>JBPEXU010000261.1:0-2512 GCA_052031225.1 Marinobacter sp.
AAGGCACAAACAGTTCGTCCTGCCAGTCGATGGGCAGCGCCAGGGGGGCGAGATCGGTTTTGTGCGGCGCCAGCAGGCCGGTCTGGCGGGCGGTCTCCATGGTCCCGGTGTCGAGCCCCAGCACCACGTCGGCGTCGGTGGAATCGCCTTCCAGGCGCAGGCGCTGGAGAATATCGCCGCCGCTCTCGAGAACGACGTATTCGAGGTTGCACTGACACCGCTGCTCAAAGGCGGCTTCAACGGCAGGGCCTGGCCCCCAGTCTGCGGCAAAGGAAGGGTGAGTGTAGACCGTCAGGGTCTGGGGTGTCTGGGCGACAACGACGGATGACAGGATCAGTCCTGCCGACAGGGTGAGTGCGCGCTGCAACATGGTGTCATACCTCGAAATAGCCAGGGGGTAACCATGCCGCGGCTGCACCGCTTGGGTGAGCACTCAATCCCTTCGCCGGTATGACCCGGATCAGGTTCCGCGGGTATGGTCTCAGCCCGTTGGTCGGGCACCCCGTTGAGTTTGCTGCAGTATACCGCGAGGGGCCGGAAGCCGGCACCCTCGAAGCGGTTAAAGGTCAAAGATCGAAGCGGTCGGCGTTCATCACCTTGTTCCAGGCCGCGATGAAGTCGTGGACAAACTTCTCTCCGGCATCGTCCTGGGCATAGACCTCCGACAGCGCACGCAACTGGGAGTTGGCGCCGAAGACCAGATCCACCCGGGTGGCGGTCCATTTCAGCTCGCCGCTGCGGCGGTCCCGTCCTTCGAACAGGTCGTTGTCTTCGGACGACGGCGTCCAGTCAATGTCCATGTCGGTCAGGTTGACGAAGAAATCGTTGGTGAGCCTGCCCGGGGTGCGGGTAAATACGCCGTGGGGGCTGTTTTGGTAGTTGGCGCCCAGCACCCGCAAGCCACCGACCAGCACCGTCATTTCGGGCGCGCTCAAGCCCAGCAGCTGCGCTCTGTCCACGAGCATTTCCTCCTCCGGCACGGTAAACCGGGCCCGCCGGTAGTTCCGGAAACCATCGGCCTCGGGGCGCAGGTACTCGAAGCTCGCAACGTCGGTCTGCTCCTCCGACGCGTCGGTACGGCCGGGGGCGAACGGCACCTTGACCGCATGGCCGGCGTCGCTGGCGGCTTTCTCAATCGCGGCGGCGCCGCCGAGGACAATCAGATCGGCCATCGACACCCGTTTGTTGTCGCTTTGCGCCGAATTGAAGTCCTGCTGGATGCCCTCCAGCGTCCTCAGCACCCTGGCTAACTGCTCGGGCTGGTTGACCTCCCAGTCCTTCTGCGGTGCCAGTCGAATGCGCGCGCCGTTTGCCCCGCCGCGCATGTCCGAACCCCGGAACGTGGAAGCCGACGACCAGGCCGTGTACACCAATTCGGCACTGGTCAGGCCGGAATTCAGCAGGCGGGCCTTGAGCGACGTGATGTCGTCATCGGAGATCAAGGGATGATCCACCGGCGGTACCGGGTCTTGCCAGATCAGGTCTTCGTCCGGCACTTCCGGGCCAAGGTACCGGGATTTCGGCCCCATATCCCGGTGCGTCAGTTTGAACCAGGCGCGCGCAAACGCGTCCGCAAATTCCTCCGGGTTGCGGTGGAAGTGCTCGGCAATCTTCCGGTAGTCCGGGTCCTCCCGCAGCGCCATATCGGCGGTGGACATCATGATCGGTGCCCGCTGACCGGCGTCTTCCGCGTCCGGCGCCATGTCTTTCTCGGCCAGCCCTTTGGGCCGCCACTGATGGGCGCCGGCGGGGCTCTTGGTCAGCTCCCACTCGTAGCCGAACAGGACGTCGAAATAGCTCATGTCCCAGGTCGTCGGAGTGGGGGTCCAGGCCCCTTCCAGCCCACTGGTGATGGCGTCACGGCCCTTGCCGCTGCCGTGGCTGTTTTTCCAGCCAAAGCCCATTTGCTCCAGCGGCGCAGCCTCGGGTTCCGGGCCGACATGGCTGGGATCACCAGCCCCGTGCGCCTTACCAAAGGTATGGCCACCGGCGGTGAGGGCAACGGTTTCGTAGTCGTCCATGGCCATGCGGGCGAACGTTTCGCGGATGTCCCGGGCCGACGCCAGAGGGTCCGGGTTGCCATCGGGGCCTTCCGGATTCACATAGATCAGGCCCATCTGTACCGCAGCCAGCGGATTCTCCAGATCCCGTTCGCCAGAATAGCGGCTGTTCGGCCGGTCACTGGTGGCCAGCCATTCCTCTTCGGCGCCCCAGTAGATGTCTTCTTCCGGCTGGTAGATGTCCCGGCGACCGCCGGCAAAGCCAAAGGTTTTGAACCCCATGGACTCAAGCGCGACGTTACCCGCCAGGATCATCAGATCCGCCCACGACAGGCTGTTGCCGTACTTTTTCTTGACCGGCCAGAGCAGACGGCGGGCTTTGTCCAGATTGCCGTTGTCCGGCCAACTGTTGATCGGGGCAAAGCGTTGCGCGCCGGTGCCGGCGCCGCCCCGACCGTCGCCAATCCGGTAGGTGCCGGCGCTGTGCCAGGCCATGCGGATGAACAGCGGAC
>JBPEXU010000262.1:0-6379 GCA_052031225.1 Marinobacter sp.
GGAGCGCTAGTTTAATACAAGCTGCGTGGCAGGCGGTACCCCGCCAATAGCTGCTGTGTGAAGGGGTTCGTATTACTGCCGGCGTGCAACCGGTAACGCATTTCGCCGTCGTCGACACGGAAACGCACGTCCACGGCACTGGAACTGACCCCGGTGATGTCGGCTTTGTCGAGCAGCCGGAACAGCGCCCAGGGCCCGGACGCCGAAATACTCCTGGGTGAACGGTTGACCTGGATCGGCACCAGGGTCACCCGGCTTTCGACGCTGTCCCGCAGGGTGTTGGGCCACACCAGCGGAATGCTCTGGCGCGGGCCGTGGCTGAATTCCACCAGCTGGCCGTCCACGTTCACCACGCTGCGACGTTTGTTACTGGACAGGTTCAGCGGTTCCAGCGCGAATTCCACATCCAGCGTGCCGCTGCGGGTGAAGTACGCCCGCCGTATTTTTTCCGCCCGCTCCAGGGCTTGCAGCACATCCCGCCGCACCAGGCCGGCCCGGCGCGCATCGCCGACCTGCTCCGGGTGGTCTTCCAGGAACAGCTTCAGGTTGTCGTTGTAGAAGGTTTCCAGAATGCCATCCGGGGCAAAGAACCGCTCGAAGTCCTGCAACGCGGCGTCACGGCCCGCCTCCGGATTGAATGGGTAATGGCGCGCCAGGTTCTGCTGGAACGGCTGATAGACCTCCCGATACCAATCGCGCTCGAGCTGGGCCACGGCCTTGTCCAGCACCACCCGCCAACTCTCGGTGGCCAGGCGATCCAACAGCCGATTCAGCGGCGCCGGCTGATTGTCGGCGAGGCGTTGCAGGGTAAAGATCGGATCGGCGCCCTGCAGCCCCATCCGCGCGCGGGCGGCGTTCAAGGCGGCCTTGCCCGCATCCGGGGACTCCTGGATGTTGCGCAGGTATTCGTGCAGGTTGTCGATCACCACCATGATCTGGTCCAGCTCGGACGGCTGTTCACCCCGGCGGACACTGAGCTGGTTCAGATCCTCGAACTGGCGCTGAATGTCCTGCAGCATCCGGTAATGGGGCGACTGCTCCAACATCGCCCGGGCGGCGCGCTCGGCCTCGTTGTCCGCATCGACCGCCGGAATCAGGCGGGTGTTCTCCCGCACCCGGGCCAGCAACTGGGCCAGCGGCTCGTGACCCCCGGTCAGGCTGTCGAGAATGCGGACGCCGTGATTGAGGTCGTCGAAGCGATGCACATCCAACCGGCTCAGGGCACCGCGCCAGGCACTGGCGTACTGATCGGCGTACAGCGTCTGCAGGTTCGCCAGCAGCTCAGCCTCATCGGCCTCGCTGAAGTTAACGTCGTTGCGGCGCCCCAGTACCCAGGCATCGATCAGTGCCAGCTCGGTGACCGAGCCGGATTTACGCAGGAACCATGTTTCCAGGCCCTCCCGGGTCAGCAGGGCCGGGAGGGTCAGAGGGTCTTCGGCGTCGTTGGCGGACTCGGTCACTGGTTCGCCGTAGGCATCAACCCGGGTGAACACGGTGTCGAACGCCGGCCCGCTGGCCCGCTCCAGATCCAGTGGCGCGCGGAAATCCCGCTGCGCGGCAACCACCAGATCCTGATACACCCGCTCCGGCGTACCGATCCGGCCCAACTCGTGCTGGGCCCACTGCACGCTGCTGCGGAACGGCGCCAGCGCCATATCCGCCGTCGGGTCGCCGCCCTGGGCCATGGCGGCCAGATCGGTGTGCGCCATGGCGTAATGCAGGTGGCCCATCAGCCGCTGCTGGGTATCGCGTTGCCCGGGGAAACGTTGCTGCCAGTAGTCGCGCATGTAAGCGGTGACAATGTCAGTACGCCGGCCACTGCCATCGTACAGCATGCGCAGTACCCGCAGGTGGGCCAGCCGCTCGGTGCTGCCATCCGGGGCCTGGCCCATGTCCTCCATCACACCGAACATCAGTGCCGGGAGGAACTGATACGCCAGCATGTCCAGATACGACGCCTCAACCTCGGGCCCGACCCGATGGCCCTGATACAGCCCCATGTCGGTCACCAGCGGCCAGTGCGCGCGGTGATCGCCAAACGCCAGGGTCGCCTCTCGGAGCTGATCCAGCGGCCTGAGCAGGTTGCGCCCGGAGGTGTCCGGCTCGAACCCGACCGGTTGCCAGGTATCGAGGAAGCTGCGCACCCGGGTTTCCACCGCCTGGGCCGCTTCGGCGTTCTTGATGAAGTAGTGCTGCCAGCCGGCGGTCAGGCCCAGGCCCGCTGCCAAGGCCACCACGGCAGCGGCCGCCACCCGGCGTTGCCGGCGGCGGACGACCTTGTGATTGTCCCCGGCCAGACCGGCCTCGGGGTACACCACCGCCGGGAACAGGTCCCGGGTGAACAGGCTGACCGGCTGGCCCGCACGCTGGGCTGGCTGGGTCGGGCTGGCCATCTGGTAGTGCGCCGCCGCTGCGGTGACGAATACGTCCTCCGGCACCCCTTCCTGCAGCACGGAGGTGAAATAGGTGCCGCGCACCAGCGCCGGCGTCGAAAACGCGTCGGCCGACAGCAGCTCGCTCAGGAACTGTTCCAGTACCGGCTTCATGCCCGCGAGCTGGCGAGTGAAGGAGTAAACGGCCGCGCGCTCCTCCGGGTCCCGGACCTGCGCCATCACATCGGGCAGCCGCTCACTGATGCTGGACACCAGCTCGGCAAAGCGCTCGGAAAACTCCGTCAACCAGTCGTCCGGGTCCAACTGGCCCTGGAGCCGGAACGTGAAGCCCAGTACCGCGTCTTTTTCTTCCTTGGAGAGGGTGCGGGTAAACGGGCCAAAGCCGTAGAGCAGGTCCATTTTGGTGAAGGTGACATAGACCGGTAGCCGGGACCCCAGCTGCTCCATCAGCTCGCGCAAGCGGGTGCGCAACAGGATCGCCTGCGCCTGCCGATCGTCCTCACCGGCGATACTCAGCCGGGCCAGATCGACCGCGATCACCACGCCGTTCAGGGGGCGCTGAGGCCGGCTGCGCTCCAGCCACTGGATAAAGTGGTGCCAGAGTCGTTTCTGCAACTCGGCACTGGCGCCCTCACCTGGGTTCTGGCTGAGCAGTTCGCCGTCGGGGTCGATCAGCACGCCGTCATCGCCGATCCACCAATCGAAGCCAAGCGGGTTGCGATCGGTGTGGGCATTGCGGGTGACGTTGGTGAGGGTGTAAGTCTGTCCGGCGCGCTGGATCAGGCTGGTTTTGCCCGCCTCCTCAAGGCCCATGACCAGATACCAGGGCAACCGGTACAGCCCCCGGCGCCCGGGCAGGTTGCTTTTCAGCGCCGCCAGCTGGCGGTCCAGCAGCCGCTGCTGCTTGCGCTCCAGTGGCAGGATCGGATCTTCCTGTTCCTGTTGTTCTTCGGCCTTGGCCCGGTTCACCTTGCGCAGCTTGCGGGCGAGCATCAGGGCCCAGAACATCGCCAGCACCAGCACCGCGCCCAGGGTCACCAGGGCCCGCATTTGCCAGGCCACCAGCGGGTATTCACCACCGACTTCCCAGCGCGGCCCGAGCCACCAGACGGCGACGACCAGCGCCAGCAGACCCAGCACCAGAGTCACGGGCGCGGCGTTGCGCACATACGGCAGCAGCCAGCGGCCCATCAGTAACGCTTTTCTCCACATGGTTTCCATTCCTGCACGTCTTCCGTTTTATGAGTGGGTTCCGGCCAGCCGATCCAGCTGGCGGATCAGCCCGGGTTCCCAATGATCGAGCGTCAGGCCGGCGACCTGTTGCTGCAAATCGTGAATCTGCTGGCTTGCCAGCGACTGCAACCCTGCCTCTTTCAGCAACCGGGCGTGGGCCAGGCGCCAGTAAAACCGGTCCCGCGGTTCCCGGGCCTCGGCCAGGCCACCTTCCAGCAGTTGCAGGGCCGGCGCGAGCTGGTCCTGCGCCAGCAATTCGCAGGCCTGACCAAAGGCCTGATCCCAGGGGTGGGCGCCACCGTCCAGGCCGGCCTTGGCGGGCGTGGCCCAGAGCCAGTCGGCGGCTTCGTCCGAGAGGAAACGGGAACCGTCGTTGAAGGTCAGCTCCGCCAGCGCCGGCAATCGTTCAACAAAGGCTCGGAGTGCTTCCCGGATCGCCTCGGCGCAGTCCTCCCGGCCCAGTGCCGTCGCCACCCGGGCGCTCAGCCAATGGCCGTCGAGCCAGAACGGACTCACCGACAGGCTCTGTTCGATCCGCTGCCAGAGGGCCTGATCCGGGGCTTTCTCCAGCCCCTCTTTGTAGTCCGCCACCCGATCCGCACTGACGGCCGCAAGGTCGGTCCGCTGGCCGTCCCGGGTCGGTGGCAGGCTGGTGATGCTGTACCAGATGGCATAGCGGCGAATGCGGTAGCCCAGAGGGTTCTCGGGCTCGGTGCCGGTCAGCAGCTCCGCCACTTTCAGCAAACTCTGCCGGGTCGCCCGCTCGTTGCCGGGGTCCAGGGTCAGCTCGGCCAGACCGGTGGTCGCCGTGGTTGCAGCCGGTCGCGCCGGCGCGGTCTCCCGGGCAGGTTCGGACGGCGGCGACGACGCCGATGCGCTCGGTGGCGCTTGCTCGACGCTGGGCAGTTTTTCCACCGCCCGCTTCAGTGCCATCAGGTCATCGTCCGGCAGGCCATGGCCGGAGGCCTGTTCGGTCAGCTGGCGCAGCAGCTCCAGACAAAAGCCCCGGCCGTCGCCGACACTGGCGTCAAAGCTCAGGTTGTCCACCGCTTTCAGCGCCCGCTGGAGCATCTGGCCAAACAGCATTTTCCGGGCCCGCTGCCCGCGCTCGCCCGGGTACGGCCAGGCCGCCTGCCACCAGCCATCCAGGACCCGGTGCAACAGGAACAGCGACAGCGCAAAGCGTTCGCCGTCGTGGTTCTGTTGCAGGCTGAGCATCAGAAAGCCCAGCACTTTGAGATCCTTGCTGCGGTCGGCCAGGATCTGCAGCGCCTCCCGCTCGACCCTGGGCCAGTCAACCTCGTTGTGGGCCAGCGAGCCCACCTTCATGACCTCGTCTTCCAGCCAGAGCAGGGCCGGATCGTCCGCCAGGGATGCCCCGACGCCCTCGCCGTCAGCCAGCGGCGACACTACCTGATCCACATAGGGATGCTGTTCGATTACCTGCAACACGCGCTCCCCCCGGTTACCAACCACAGTGCGAGCGAAGCGGCTGCACCGCGGCAGCCAGCCCGTCGAGATCAAACAGCAGGCCATCCAGCGCCGGCTCGCTGGCCTGCACCCGGACATCGGATCGGGACAGCAGCCGTTTGGCGGTGCGGATCGCGGGCAGGCCCCGGCCGGCGCTGACCACCACGCCGTGGTCGCGCACCCGCCAGTCGGACAGCTCTCCGGCCACGTCCAGGCGCACCCGCTCTGCCGCCAGCGGTTCCGGCAGCATGAGCGCCAGCTCGGTAATGTTGTTGTGGCATTGCAGGGTCAGCAGCGGACGCGGCGGCTGAACCCCAAGGGCGGACACGGTGACCAGATGGCCCGCTGAACGACCGGTGTCTCGATAGCGGATGGCCGGCTCCTGATCCGCGCTGCCCGCCTGGGCGTAAGCCTGACGCCAGCGCTCCGGACGCTCGGCGTCGGGTTCGGCGATGACGTCGTGATCCGGTACCGGGGTGCCAAACACGGCATCAAAACAGGCCAGTCGCGCCAACCGGTTGGTCTCCCGGGCACAGGCCTGGGCCTCGGCCAGGGTATCGGCCTGCACCCAGGGCACAAAAACAAGCAGCATCCACGCGCTACGAATCAGACACTTCATTCCATCACCTGATACTTCAAACATTTGTGCGCCAGCGTGCGCTTTGGCAAACCCAGGCTCTCCGCCGCCTGGGCCCGGTTGCCGCCGTACTGGCGCAGGCGCTCACGAATCACGGCGGCCTCGAACGCCTGGGCCGCCGCCTTCAGATCCCGGATCTCCCCGGCGTCCGGAACACCCGGCAGGGTCTTGGGCTGAACCGTGGCCGTCATCCCGGGCTCGAACGGTTCACCAAACAGGTCGTCCAGCCGCAGCACCTCCGGCTGGATGTCGTCACCGACCGGCGTCTGCAGGCACGCCAGTTCGATGATGTTGCGCAGCTCCCGGACGTTGCCGGGAAAGTGGTGGCCCGACAACCGGTTCAGGGCATGGCTGCTGATGCCCATGGGGCCACTGCCCTCGCGTTCGGTGTACAAGCGGATGAAGTGGCGGCTCAGGGCCTCCAGGTCTTCCAGCCGTTCGCGCAGTGGAATCACCCGCATCGGGAACTGACTCAGGCGGTAGAACAAATCACGCCGGAACCGGCCTTCCTCGATGCTTTGTTGCAGCGGCTGGTGGGTGGCGGCCACCAGGCGAAAATCCGACTGGCGCTCGTCCCGGGCACCCAGCGGGCGGAACTGACGGCTTTCCAGCACCCTTAGCAGCTTCGATTGCAGCGCCAGAGGCA
>JBPEXU010000263.1:0-21705 GCA_052031225.1 Marinobacter sp.
CGAGTCGCCGTGATCCGCGAGGACGAGTGCATCGGCTGCACCAAGTGCATTCAGGCCTGTCCGGTCGACGCCATTCTGGGAGCGGCCAAACACATGCACACCGTCATCGAGAGCGAATGCACCGGTTGCGATCTGTGCGTTGAGCCCTGTCCAGTCGACTGTATTGATATGGTCACCCTGGAACCCGACATCCGGACCTGGACCTGGACGCCGCCCAACTCCGGCATCATCGCCACCGACCGACAGGGAGCCAGCGCCTGATGACTCAGTTGTGGGATTTCAACGGCGGCATTCATCCGGCCGAGAACAAGCACCAGTCCACCACCCGGCCGATCCGGCCTGCGGGCATGCCCGAACGCCTGATCCTGCCGCTCCAGCAGCACATTGGCGAGCCGGCCGAACCACTGGTTAAGGTTGGCGAGCGGGTCCTCAAGGGGCAAAAACTGGCGGACGTGAATAACGCGCTGGGGGTGCCGGTCCATGCCCCGACCTCCGGCGTCATTGACCATATCGGCGACCATCCGGTACCCCACCCGTCGGGCATGACCGACCAGTGCCTGATACTGGTACCCGATGGTGAAGACCAGTGGCGGCCACGCCATCCGGTTACCGACTACCGCAGCCTGGAGCGGGAGACGGTGTTGGCGCTGATTCGGGACGCCGGCATCTCCGGCCTGGGCGGCGCCGGCTTTCCGACCAACATCAAACTGCGACCGCCCAAGGACCGTAAGGTCAGCACCCTGATCCTCAATGGCGCCGAGTGCGAGCCCTACATCACTGCGGATGACATGACCATGCGCGAACGCGCCGACGAGGTCATCGCCGGCCTGAAAGTGATGGCCTGGATTCTGCGTCCGGAGCGCGTTGTGATCGGTATCGAAGACAACAAACCGGAAGCCATTGACGCCATGCGGGCGGCCTGCCAGGGCACCCAGATCGAAATCGCGGTGATTCCCACCAAATACCCCTCCGGTGGCGAGAAACAACTGGTTCAGATCCTGACCGGCATGGAAGTGCCTAGCGGCGGCATTCCAGCCGATATCGGCGTGATGTGCCAGAACGTCGGTACCGCCGTTGCGGTCGCCCGGGCGGTGTTTGACGACGTTCCGCTGATTTCCCGGGTGGTCACCATCACGGGTGAAGCGGTGCGCGAACCCGGCAACTTCGAGGCCCTGATCGGCACCCCCATTGCCCACCTGCTCGAACAGGCCGGGTTCGATGAACGGGCCGCCAACCGACTGGTGCTCGGCGGGCCGATGATGGGCTACACCCTGACCAACACTCAGATACCGGTGACCAAGACCACCAACTGCGTCATCGCCGCAACCCCGGAGGAACTGCCGGCACCGCCGCCGGAGCAGCCCTGTATCCGCTGCGGACAATGCGCGGAAGTCTGCCCGATGGAATTGCTGCCCCAGCAACTGTTCTGGTACGCCAAAGCGGCGGAATTTGAAAAAGCCGAGCACCTGAATCTGTTCGACTGCATCGAATGCGGCGCCTGCTCCTTCGTCTGCCCGAGCTCGATTCCGCTGGTGCAATACTACCGTTACGCCAAAGGCGAGATCCGTATCCAGCGCGCCGAACAGCTCAAGGCCGACCGTGCCCGTGAACGCTTCGAAGCCCGCAAGGCGCGGCTGGAACGCGAGCAGCAGGAGAAAGAACGCCGGCGCAAGGAGCGCGCCAAAGCCGCGGCGGAGGCTCAGGCCCGGAAAGCGGCCGAAGCGGAGCAAGCGGCAGCGGCCGGCGACGCCATCGATGAGCGGGCAGCCAAGGCGGCACTGGTGCAACAAGCACTGGAACGAAAGAAAGCCAAGGCCAGCCCGGAAGGCCAGCCTCCGCAGTCGCAACCGGATCTCGAAGCGCTCGAGAAGCAGCTGTTGCAGGCGCAAGCGAAGCTGGAAACCATGCAAGGCATGCTGGACGAGGCCAAGGCTCAACAGGCCGATAACGTCGATAAACTGGAGCGCGCCGTCGCCAAAAACCACGACCGGGTCCGGCGGGCGGAACAGGCCTTGGCAGAGGCACGCAACACCCTGGCCGCGCAGGCCGAATCCCAGACTTCCGATTAACTGAGCTCAGGCACCGATACCTCATGGCATTTGTTCAACAGTCGTCTCCACATGCCCGCAATGCCCGGCCTACCTCGCGGGTAATGCTCTGGGTGATTCTGGCCGCCCTGCCCGGGCTGCTGGCGCAGACCGTGTTTTTCGGCTGGGGCAACCTGATCAACGTCGTCTGGTGCATGGCCGTGGCGCTGGCGTCCGAGGCAGCCATCCTGAAGCTGCGGAAAAAGCCGGTGGCCTTTTTCCTGAAAGACAACACCGCCGCGGTCACCGGCCTGCTGCTGGGCCTGTCGTTGCCGCAGTTCGCGCCCTGGTGGGTGTCGGGCATTGCCGTGATCACCGCGATTGTGATCGCCAAACAGTTGTACGGCGGGCTCGGTGCCAACCCGTTCAATCCCGCCATGGTTGGCTATGCCCTGGTGCTGATTTCCTTTCCGGTGGCCATGACCACCAACTGGGCCGAAGCAGCCGTGCTTGGACAAGGCGCCCCTGGCTTCGGCGAGACCCTGGCGCGGATATTCTCATCGGCCCAGACCACCATCGACGGCTGGACCATGGCCACGCCACTGGATGAGTACAAGCACAAGATCGCGACCCATACTGCCGCCGAGGTGCTTGCCCACCCCACCTTCGGGAACGGGGTGGCGAAAGGCTGGGAGTGGGTCAATGCTGCTTTTCTGGCCGGTGGACTGCTGCTGGTGGCCTTGCGGATCATCACCTGGCACATTCCAGTCAGCTTTCTCGCCGGACTGACCTTGATGAGCCTGGCCTTTGGCAACAACGCCGACCAGTACGCGCCGCTGAGCCTGCATCTGCTCGCCGGCGGCACCATGCTGGGCGCGTTCTTTATCGCCACCGATCCGGTCTCGGCTGCCACCAGCCACCAGGGCAAACTGATCTACGGCGCCGGCATTGGTGTGCTGGTGTACATCATCCGGGCCTGGGGCAACTACCCCGACGCCGTTGCCTTCAGTGTGCTGCTGATGAATTTCGCGGTGCCCTTTATCGATCACTACACCCCGCCGCGCACCTATGGCCATCACAAACCCCGGCGCGGCATTCCGGGCAGGAATCAGGGATAAGCCATGACAGCACTTGGACAATCCGTTCGGCGCAGCGCCATTGGGCTTGGCCTGTTTGCCATTATCACCGGCGGCACCATTGCGCTCACTCAGGGCCTGACCAAAGAACGCATTCAGGAGCAGGCCGCCAGAGCCGAGGCCAGGGCCCTGTTCGAGATCATCCCGGAGGACGCTCACGACAACGACCTGCTCCGCGACACGGTGCAACTGCCCGCCAGCGAGCGGCTCGCGACCGAGGGCCCGGTGACCGTTTGGGTGGCCAGAAAACAGGGCCAACCCGTGGGCTATATCATGCCGGTCACGGCCCCGGATGGTTATTCCGGCAACATCCGGCTTCTGGTGGGCATGGATCTGGACGGCCGCATACTGGGCGTGCGGGTCACCAGCCACAAGGAAACACCGGGGCTTGGAGACCGCATCGAAACCAAGAAATCCGACTGGATATACAGCTTCGATGGCCGCTCCCTGGGCAATCCAGCCTCCAAAGAGTGGAACGTCAAGAAGAACGGCGGTGCCTTTGATCAGTTTACCGGCGCTACCATCACCCCCCGGGCGGTGGTCAAGGCAGTACACCGGGCGCTGGTTTATGCCCGCCAGCACCGGCAAGACATCCTCACCCGGCTGCAGGCCCCGGCAGATCCCAGCGACCGGCCACTGAGCCCCGACGCCGTGGCCGGCGACTCGACAACCGCGGAGCATTCGTAACTATGGCGACCAAGACCTCCTCCGAGATCATCCGGGACGGATTGTGGGACAACAACCCGGCGCTGGTGCAGGTGCTCGGCCTGTGTCCGCTGCTGGCCGTTACCAGTACCGTGGTGAACGCCATCGGGCTTGGTCTGGCCACGCTGATGGTGCTGATGGGCTCGAACCTGGCGGTGTCGCTGATCCGCAACTTCGTCAGTGACTCGGTCCGGCTGCCGGCGTTCGTGATGATCATTGCGTCGTTCGTCACCTGCGCGGAACTGCTGATGCAGGCGTTTACCTACGAGCTGTACCAGATTCTCGGTATTTTCATTCCCCTGATCGTGACCAACTGCGCCATTCTCGGCCGTGCCGATGCCTTTGCCTCCAAGAACCCGCCTCTGCCGGCTCTGCTCGACGGCGCCATGATGGGCCTCGGCTTCCTTGCCGTACTGATTGCCCTCGGCGCCATGCGGGAATTGATCGGTCAGGGCACCCTGTTTGCCGACATGAACCTCCTGTTCGGCCCAGCAGCCGCCAGCTGGGTGATGCACCCGTTTGAGCACTACCCGGACATGCTGTTCATGGTGCTGCCACCGGGGGCGTTTGTCGGTCTGGGGCTGCTGATTGCCCTGAAAAACGCCATCGACAATCATCTGGCCGCCAAACGCAAGGCCGCCGCTCAGACTCCGGTCACCGCTGGTAGCAAGCGGGTTCGGGTCACCGGAAACGTGTCATAACCCGACCTCAGGACCATGGCTCGAATCGGATGAACAAACAGAAACGCACGGAAATTTTTACCCGGCTCCGGGATGCCAATCCAAACCCGACCACGGAGCTGAACTACTCCACACCGTTTGAGTTGCTGATCGCCGTCATCCTGTCGGCCCAAGCAACGGATGTGGGGGTGAACAAGGCGACGGCCAGGCTGTTCCCGGTCGCCAACACCCCCGAGGCCATTCTCGGGCTGGGAGTTGAGGGTCTGAAGGAATACATCAAGACCATTGGCCTCTTCAACAGCAAGGCCGAGAACATCATCAAGACCTGCCAGATTCTGATCGACAAGCACGATGGCCAGGTGCCGGACCGACGCGAAGATCTGGAAGCCCTGCCGGGTGTGGGTCGGAAAACCGCCAATGTGGTCTTGAACACTGCGTTTGGCCAGCCCGCGATGGCGGTGGATACGCACATTTTCCGGGTTTCGAACCGAACCGGCATTGCCCCGGGTAAAAACGTGCTGGAAGTGGAAAAGCGCTTACTGCGGTTGGTGCCCAAAGAGTTCCTGCTTGATGCGCATCACTGGCTGATTCTTCACGGCCGCTACACCTGCACCGCTCGCAAGCCCAAATGCGGCGCCTGCCTGATCGAAGATCTGTGTGAGTTCAAGCAGAAGAGGGATTATCAGTAGACCGTCGCGCCCAGAAAAAAGGCCGGCAACGGGTGCCGGCCTTCGCTTTCTCGGATAACGCGGGTGCTTAGCGCTGGCCCAACATCTTCGCCTTCAGGTCTTCCTGAGCCGGCTTGTCCGACAGCCAGATACCGAACAACGCTTTTTTGAAGGCCAGATCGCCAATGGTGTCTTTCAGCTCGCCATTTTTCAGCACCCGTACGCCTTCGCCCGGCAGGTAGACGAGATCGAACACATCGCCTTCCTTGATCTCTTCTGCAAATACTCCGAGGAACTGGTCCACGTCGTCCTGAACCGGCGCCATGTTGCCATCGGTTGAGGCCTTGAAGCCTTCGAGGGTGGCTTCGGTCATGCGATCACTGGTGATCATGCCGGAGATGATGTGCAGAGTAATGGCCTGGGGCTCATCGGCGTTGATGATCGCCTCACCATCACTGATGTTTTCGGGCACATAGAGCCCGCCGACGTAGAGATCCATAAACCACTTGGAACGAGTGCCGGCGCCGTTGAGCTTCAGCTCGTTGCCCATGGCCGAGTATGTATCGGGAACATTCACACCTTCCACTTCGAGCGCGGCGGCCGGAGTGGCCAGTACGGCGGTCATAAACAGGGATGCGAAACTTGCAGTCAGAGCCTTCTTCATAGTCCTTTCCTTTTCGTTCGTTATTATTCACGCGTTTCATTCGTTTGCCGGAGTTCGACAGCCTTATCCCACTCCGTTCGCGCATTCTAGCAACGACCGGCCCTGGCCAAGCGCCACCTGGTTCTCATTTAGACATCTCTGAAACAGAAAAGCCGGCCCGTGTCAGGGCCGGCTTTTCGAATTGGCACTCAGGCTGGGCCTACTTGAACAACAGACTCCCGGACAGACCTTCCTTCTCAAGAATCTCCCGCAGGCGACGCAGGGCTTCCACCTGGATCTGCCGGACCCGTTCCCGGGTCAGGCCAATTTCCTGGCCAACTTCCTCGAGCGTGCTGACCGGATAGCCCCGGAGCCCGAAACGACGCGCCAGCACTTCCTGCTGTTTGTCGCTGAGCTGATCAATCCACTTCTCCAGACACGAGCACATGTTGTTGTCCTGGAGCAGGTCGGCGGGGTCGGAAGCGCTCTCATCCGCCACCGTATCGAGCAGAGACTTGTCGCCCCCCGCGCCGATTGGGGTATCCATGGACGCCACCCGCTCGTTCAAACCCAGCAGACGCTTAACATCGTCTACCGGCTTATCTACCATGCGGGCGATTTCCTCGGCGGACGGTTCGTGATCCAGCTTCTGGGTCAGCTCCCGGGCCGCGCGCAGGTAGAGGTTGAGTTCTTTCACGACATGAATGGGCAGGCGGATGGTGCGGGTCTGATTCATGATCGCCCGTTCGATGGTCTGGCGAATCCACCAAGTGGCGTAGGTCGAGAACCGGAAGCCTCGTTCCGGATCAAACTTCTCCACCGCGCGAATCAGCCCGAGGTTGCCCTCTTCGATCAAATCCAGCAGGGTCAGGCCACGATTGACGTAGCGGCGGGCGATCTTGACCACCAGACGCAGGTTGCTCTCAATCATGCGCTTGCGACCGGCCTCTTCGCCTTTGCGGGCGAGCCGGGCAAAATACACTTCTTCTTCGGGCGTCAGGAGCGGCGAAAAGCCGATCTCGTTCAGATAGAGCTGGGTCGCGTCCAGCTGTTTTTGGTTGGTGTAATAGCGCCCCTGTGCCGGGAAGCCTTCGTCGGCCGGTGTCTCGTCCGCCGATTTGTCGAGCTTGTCCCCGGTCAGGAGCTGCTCTTCAGAGTCTTCCACATCCTCTACGCGATCAACGAGTGTGTCTTGTTGTTCTGTTGACATGTTTCTTGCCCCGCCTCTCAAAATCCTGCATGAAGGTCCGATACTTCTTGTTATTGCGGACTCGGTTTCGTCTTCGTTGTATTCAGGACGTATGGTTCCTTGCCGGCTTTGGCCGTTATTCTTGTTCTGCGAATGCGCTCTCTTTCAGTGCCGGCGGGTGTGAGGCAGCGGCCTTGCTGCCCGGGTAACGCTAGCGTCGGGGAAGGTAACGGGTCGGGTCGACGGGATTGCCATTTTTCCGGATTTCGAAATGCAATTTGGGTCGATCCGTACCGCTGCTTCCAAGCTCAGCGATCACCTGTCCGGCTTTTACATCCTCCCCTTCCTGCACCAGAATTTTCCGGTTGTGAGCATAGGCGCTCAAATAATGCTCATTATGGTTCACGATAATCAGGTTGCCGTAACCAAGCAACCCGTTACCGGCATACACCACATTTCCACTGGCGGCTGCTCTTACAGCATCCCCGGCTTTCCCGGCGATATCAATACCTTTATTGACTTTTCCGGATGTGGAATAACCTGCAATTACGGTGCCAGGGTGCGGCCAGCGCCAGCTGATGTTGGCCACCGTCTGGCTGCCGGAGGCGCTGGAACGGGGTGACCTGGACGGCTTGGCCACGACCTGTCCGGACGACCGGCTGGCCGACCTGGCCGTTGCTTTTGGCTTACGGCTGCGGTCGACAGCACCAGTATGGTGGCCGGATGTGACCGTTCCGCGAAGGTCCAGGCGAAGCACCTGGCCGGCCTGCAAATGCCAGGGCGGACCGATCCCGTTGGCGCTGCCCAGCTCCCGGTAATCCCGGCCATAACGCCACGCGATGCCGTACAGGGTCTCGCCCGGTTTGACCACGTGCCGGCCCCAGTAGACCGGCGGGTTGTAGATGTCGTCCTGGTACAGGGCCTGAGTGTTGCAGCCCTGGAGGGTGAACAGCACCAGCACGATCAACAGGAATGGAAGAAAACGAGGGGTACGTAGGGCACCGGGCGGGAACCGCAGGGGGGCCGGAATTACGGCATTGTCGTGCCCACGTACAAAGCTCACAGGAATAAAGCGTTCCCAGTTATAAGAAATCCGTATAAAACGGACAAAAAATTCAAACCAGATTCTACGATTTTAGTAGTAACTCGCTAATATATTGCACATTTTCATGGGCGATCCAAGTTACGGGCAAGCGACCGTTGTTACCCTGAGAAACACCGTTTTTGTGCGTTAGGTAACACTTTTGCGTGCACCCACCCACTCAACAACCAGAACCAGTGCCAATCCAACGACCGCCATCGCCAGCGCGGCGACAATCTGGGACGGCTGGCCGGTGAGTTGTTCGTAGACCCCCGGGGAAACACTGACCTGATGCAAGGGCACCTGCTCGCCGGCACTGTTGATCCGCCAGCTCACCGTTTCTTTCCAGGGCCAGACCTTATTCAACGCCCCGATCATGAAGCCGGTCAACAGCGCCAAAACCGGATCGTGAAAGCGGTGAAAGGCCCAGGTGATGACCCGGGCAATGGACAACAGCCCGATCAGGCAGCCCGTCGCGAACAACAGCAGTATGCCGGCATCCAATGCTTTAATCGCCGCCAGAACCGGGGCATACATACCGAGGATCACCAGAATGAAACTGCCGGATATGCCCGGCAGAATCATCGCGCAGATCGCCAGTGCGCCGGACGCCAGAAAAGCCAGGGTCGAAGGCGTCAGCGGATGGCCCGCCAGCGTACTGACCCACCACGCCAAGGCCGCACCAAGCAGCAGGGGCGCCAGCAACAGCCAGCGGCGCTGACGAATCTGCCGGCCCACGTGCCAGACCGAAGCGACAATCAGTCCGAAGAAAAAGCTCCAGATCAAAATCGGGTACGCGGTCAGGGCGTAACTGATCGCCGACGCCAGTGTCAGAATGCTGGCTAGAACACCGGCTAGCAGGCAAATCAGAAAGGTACCGTCAATCGCCTGCCAGAACGCCCGCACCCGGCCCTTGAACAGATGACCAAGCACCGCGCCTGGCACCGCGCTGATGGCTTCCAGCAGGCGGAAGTAAATGCCGGTGATGAACGCAATCGTGCCGCCAGACACGCCCGGGACAATGTCCGCCGCGCCCATGGCCATCCCCCGGAGAAAGACACCGGCCGGATGGTGGCTCCGGGCATCATCACCACTGTGCGCGCTGAGCTGAGATTGGCTGGGCGTCAACGGATCACGCCCCCGAGCAGCGGCACAAAACGCACCGGCTCAATATCCTGACGCTCGAAGTAACTGCCTCGGCGCACCACCTCGACCAGCACCTGCTCCTCTTCGCCCACCGGGGCAATCAGCACACCGCCGTCGGCCAGTTGATCGAGCAGCTCCTTGGGGATCTCAACCGGCGCGGCCGTCACCAGAATGCCGTCAAACGGCCCCCGATCGGGCCAGCCCATGCCGCCATCGGCGTGCTTGAGCAGCACATTGCGAAGCTGCAGCTGTCGTAGCCGCTCCCGCGCCTTGTCCTGCAGAGGCTTGATTCGTTCCACGCTGTAGACTTCATCAAACAGCCGGGACAGAACCGCGGTCTGATAGCCGGAACCGGTGCCCAGTTCCAGCACCCGCCGGGGCTGGTGCCGAAGCAGCAGCTCGGTCATCCGGGCCACCGTGTAGGGTTGGGACAGGGTCTGGCCGTAGCCGATCGGCAGCGAAGTGTCTTCCTAGGCACGGTGGGCCAGAGCCTCGTCGAGGAAGATGTGCCGGGGGATGTCGGCGATGGTGTCGAGCACCGGCTCAGACTCAATACCCGCCTCTTTCAGACGTTGCACCAGGCGCATCCGGGTTCGGCGCGAGGTCATTCCTATCCCCTGAAGCTGTGCACTCATCGGCCCGCCCCCAGGTTAGGGTTGAGGGCATCGACCCAGTCCCGAAGGGGCACCAGGGCTTCGTGCCGGGTCATGTCGATATGCACCGGCGTAATGGAGACATAGCCTTCGCGTACCGCATGGAAGTCGGTGCCGGGGCCGGCATCGCCGCCCGCGCCGGCGGCACCGATCCAGTACCGCTGCTTGCCGCGCGGGCAGGTCATGGGTACCGCACCTTCGGCGCGTTCCCGATGCCCCAGCCGGGTGACCCGAAAACCGGACAATCGCTCCCAGGGCAGGTCCGGCACGTTGACGTTGAGAATCGAACGGGGGCCGAGCTTCAGCGGGCGGTCCTGTTCCAGCAGCAGGCGCACCACCCGGGCGGCGGTGTCGAAGTGGCCGTGGCCATTGTTGACCAGCGAGACGGCGATCGCGGGCAAGCCCAGATGGCGGCCTTCGGTCGCGGCGGCCACCGTGCCGGAATAAATAATGTCGTCCCCGAGATTGGCGTGGGTATTGATGCCGGATACCACCCGGTCAAACGGCGCGTCAAACAAGCCATTAACCGCCAGATGCACGCAGTCGGTAGGCGTACCATCCACCGACTGGAAGCCATTGGGGTGCCGTTCGACCGTCAGCGGCCGGTTCAGCGTCAGCGCGTTGCTGGCGCCGCTATGGTCACGATCCGGGGCGACCACTTCCAGGTCACCCAAGCCCTGCAATCCCTCGAAAAGGGCAACAAGCCCCGGCGAATGAACGCCATCATCATTCGACAACAGGATTCGCACAGTGTTCTCCGCTAGCCATCATCATCGTTATTATGCGTTGTGCTGATTATTGATTGCGCTGACCGAGGCTTGCATCCTCCAGGTCGAATACGTCGGCCAGGACCGTGGTCGCGTATTGCCCCGGGGCCAGCGAGAAGCTCAGTTCCAGATCGCCGTAACCGTGCCACTGCCAGGTCAGCTCACCGGGCCGGAGCACCAACGCCCGTCGCTCTGGCGCCATACGGGTGGTGGCAAACAGCGCTTCCAGCTCAGGCGTACGCCCGACAATCTGCCGCTCCAGGCGCTCCAGCGCGCCGGTTGCCTGAGTGCCACCGTCGCCCCAGAGCGGGCCCGTGGGCTCGCTACCGGGTTCTCCGTCCAGCGTTTGGTTCCAGCTGCCATCGCTCACCCGCTCGGCCAGAACTTCGTTGAACAACCACGAACGCGCCGCCGAGAAGTACAATACGTTTTTCGCACCCTCGGCGCCAGTGCGCGAGGCCCGCCCCGCCTTGCCCCGGCGGGGCGCTCGCCCGGCCCGTAAACGGGCAGGATCGATCCGCAGCGCACGATCCAGATTGGCCCCGTCGTGCCCGAAACGCTGCGGGCCAAAATAATTCGGTGCCCCCTGCGCGGCCAGGCGTCGTAGCGCCTGCTCGGTGTCCGCCCGGTCGCCGCTCACCTGCCGGAGGGTAATGACAAACCGGTTGCCGTCGTGATCGCCCCGGCGCAGTTTCCGGTTTGTCCGGGCCCAGTCGAGCACCGGCCAGTGCTCGCCGATCCGGCTTAACAGAGCTTCGTCATCGGCTTCCCGCCCGGGACGGTAGAGGCTAAACCACTGGCGGGTGACCGCGTGCCGGTCTTTCAGCCCACAGTAGCCGACGTTGACGAGCTGGCACTCGGCCAGGCGGGCCAGTTGCCGGGCGACAAACTCGGTATTATCACCGCGCTTTTGCAGGCGCACACACAGATGCTCGCCCGCCCCGGTCAGGCGCTTTGCACGGTCAAGCCGTTCGTCGACACGGAAGTCCTCCGGCTCGACCTTCAGCCGAGCGGCGGCCAAACGCCCCCGGGTGGTTGGCCAATCCAGACGCCATCGGCGGGGTTTGGTCTTCAGATCGTCACCCTCGGTCACGATGCCACGGCTTCCAGCAGACAGATGGCCTGGCAGGCAATGCCCTCGCCCCGACCGGTGAAGCCCAGTTTCTCGGTGGTGGTCGCCTTGACACTGACCCGGCTGGCCGGAATGCCCAGGTCTTCGGCAATGTTCAATCGCATGGCGGGAACGTGGGGGGCCATTTTCGGGGCCTGCGCGATGATCGTGGTATCCACATTAACAACCGCGTAGCCCTCTTCCCGAATCCGTTGCATGACCCGACGCAACAGATCCCGGCTGTCGGCGCCGGCCCATTCCTCGCTGGTGTCGGGAAACAGATGCCCGATGTCCCCCAGCGCCGCCGCTCCCAACAGTGCATCGGCCAGCGCGTGCAGCAACACGTCACCGTCGGAATGCGCCTTCAACCCCTTGGTATGGGGGATCGAGACGCCACCAAGCACCACGGAATCGCCGTCGCAAAATGCATGGACATCGAAGCCCTGACCAATTCGCATACTGTTCTCCGGATAACAGGCACCCCGGGGCGGCAGACCCAGGGGTGATCAGATTCGTTCGAGGATAAAACCGGCCAATGCCAGATCTGAGGGAACCGTGATTTTAATGTTGTCCGGTCGCCCTTCCACCAGTACCGGCATCTTACCGGAAATCTCCATGGCAGAGGACTCATCGGTCACGGCGCAGCCCTGGTCCAGGCAATGCCGCAAGGCACGGGTCAGGGCGCCAAAGCGAAACATCTGAGGCGTCAGTGCGCGCCAGAGCCGACTTCGATCCACCGTTGCGCTCACCTCCGGCGGCGCCCCGTCACCAGCCTGCTTGAGCGTATCCGCCACCGGCGCCGCCAGCAGACCGCCAACCGGATGATCGGCCACCTCACCCAGCAGCCGGGCCAGGTCGTCCGGGTGCAGACAGGGGCGGGCGGCGTCGTGCACCAGCACCCAGTCATCATCCTGTGCCCGCCCCTGCAGGCTTTGCAGCGCCGACAGCACCGAATCCGCCCGCTCCTGGCCTCCGGGGCAGGTCTCGATGCGCGGGTCGGCAGCGGCGTCTGTAGCAGGCCACCACCGATCCTCGGGATGTAACGGCACCACACACCCGGCGAAGTCGGCGCTGGCCAACAACCGGGACAAGGTGATATCGAGGACGAATCGCTGGTGAATTTTCAAATACTGCTTGGGAACAGCCGACTGCATGCGCTGGCCAATGCCAGCCGCCGGAACGATAAGCCAGTAACGGGGTGCATTCATGGGATTGGTACACACATCAGACCGTGGTGACGACGCGACCGCTGTCCGGCCCCACCACGGCACCTCGGGACACGGTCAGTTCTCAACAACGAGGAAGAAGGTCTCGTCCTTACGGATCAGGCCCAGGTTCATCCTGGCCCGCTCTTCGACAGCGCCCTGCTCTTTGCGCAGGTTCCAGACTTCGGCATACAGCCGCTCATTGCGAACCGCCAGTTCGTCGTTTTCGGCACGCTGCTCGGCGATGGCCTGCTCAAGCGCCCACACTTGCGCAAAGCTGCCCTCCCCGACCCACAGGCGCACCTGAAGCAGGAGGATCAGCACGATCATGATGGCCCAGAGCGTTTTCATGCGGATTCCGTGACGGACACTGTCGTTCAAAAATTCAACGTCGGACGTTGAGTATAGACGTTAGAGTAGATTAGCAACAAATTCTTCTAACTGCCTGTGTAAAAAGGCCATCGCGTTCCTGCTTTCGCTCAGAACGCGATGGCCTTAACACGTTGTTGCACGCTAACGGCGGTCAGCGTGCCGGTGTCGGGCGACGAAACTCAGCCCTGGCCCTTGATTTCGCTCAGCCCGCGGTAAGGCGCCTTGCCGTCCAGCGCCTCTTCGATACGCAGCAGCTGGTTGTACTTGGCAACCCGGTCGGAACGGCAGAGCGAGCCGGTCTTGATCTGGCCGGCACAGGTGGCCACCGCGAGGTCGGCAATGGTGGTGTCTTCGGTCTCACCGGAACGGTGTGAGATGACCGCCGTGTAGCCCGCATCCTGAGCCATCTTGATGGCGTCCAGGGTCTCGGTCAGGCTACCGATCTGGTTGAACTTGATCAGGATGGAGTTGGCGATGCCTTTCTCGATCCCCTGCTTGAGAATCTTGGTGTTGGTCACAAACAGGTCGTCGCCCACCAGCTGCACCTTGCTGCCGAGCTTGTCGGTCAGCACTTTCCAGCCATCCCAGTCGCTCTCATCCATGCCGTCTTCGATGGAGACGATCGGATAGCGGTCGCACAGCCCGGCCAGGTAGTCGGCGAAGCCTTCGGAATCGAAGCGCTTGCCTTCACCGGCGAGGTCGTACTGGCCGTCTTTGTAGAACTCGGAAGACGCGCAATCCAGCGCCAGGGTAACGTCTTTGCCCAGCTCGTAGCCGGCGTTTTCGACGGCTTCTTTGATGGCCGACAGCGCCGCCTCGTTGGACGGCAGGTTCGGTGCAAAACCACCCTCATCGCCCACGGCGGTATTCAGGCCCTGGGCCTTGAGCACCTTCTTCAGGCTGTGGAAGATCTCCGCGCCGACGCGCAGCGCCTCGGCAAAGTTCTTGGCGGAAACCGGCTGTACCATGAACTCCTGAATATCGACGTTGTTGTCGGCGTGCTCGCCACCGTTGAGGATGTTCATCATCGGAACCGGCATGGAGAATTTGCCGGAGGTGCCGTTGATGTCGGCAATGTGCTCGTACAGCGGCTTGCCCAGAGACTGAGCCGCGGCTTTGGCCGCTGCCAGGGACACCGCCAGGATCGCGTTCGCCCCCAGGTTGGCCTTGTTCTCGGTGCCGTCGAGATCAATCATGATCTGGTCCAGCGCCCGCTGATCGGCGGCATCTTTACCCACCAGGGCTTCGCGAATCTTACCGTTGACCGCAGCCACAGCCTTGGTTACCCCCTTGCCGAGGTAGCGCGCAGCGTCACCGTCCCGCAGCTCAAGCGCCTCCCGGGAACCGGTGGAAGCTCCGGACGGGGCGCAGGCACGGCCGAGGGTGCCGTCTTCCAGAATCACGTCGGCTTCCACCGTCGGGTTGCCGCGGGAATCCAGTACCTCGCGCGCTTTAATGTCAGCAATCTTGGTCATTGTCGGGCATCTCCAAAATTCAAACGAAGGGTATCGTAACGAACAACACCGCCTGCTCAGGCGGTGTCGATAGGTTTAAAACGCTTCACCAGATCGTCAATCGCTTTGACGCGCTCCAGGAATGGCTCAAGCTGGCTCAGGCGCAGCGCGCAGGGGCCATCACACTTGGCCTGGTCGGGGTCCGGATGGGCCTCCAGAAACAGTCCCGCCAGGCCCTGCGACATGCCGGCCAGGGCGAGGTCGGTGACCTGGGCCCGCCGGCCGCCGGCCGAATCGGCGCGGCCGCCGGGCATCTGCAGCGAGTGGGTGACGTCGAAGAACACCGGCACCTGAAACGCTTTCATGATGCCAAAGCCCAGCATATCGACCACCAGATTGTTGTAACCGAAGCTGGTGCCGCGCTCACACAGGATGATCTTGTCATTCCCCGCTTCTTCGCACTTGCGAATGATGTGCTTCATCTCCTGCGGGGCAAGGAACTGCGCTTTCTTGATGTTGATGACCGCGCCGGTTTTGGCCATCGCCACCACCAGGTCGGTCTGCCGACTCAGAAACGCCGGCAACTGAATGACGTCGCACACCTCCGCCGCCGGTGCCGCCTGCTCGGGCTCGTGCACATCGGAAATGATCGGAACCCCGAACCGGTCCTTGATGTCGGCCAGAATCTGGAGGCCTTTCTCCAGCCCCGGACCACGGAAGGAATGGATCGAGGACCGGTTGGCCTTATCGTAGGAGGCCTTGAACACGTACGGAATGCCCAGGCGGGCGCACACCTCAACGTAGGTCTCAGCCACCTCGAACGCCAGGTCGCGCGACTCGAGCACGTTCATGCCGCCAAACAGCACGAACGGCTTGTCGTTTGCGATCTCGATCCCTGGAAGGGTGACGATGTTGCGGGCCATGATCAGGCTCCTTTCTTGTGCGCCAGAGCAGCCTCAATAAAGCCTTTGAACAGCGGATGGCCATCGCGCGGCGTGGAGGTAAATTCCGGGTGGAACTGGCAGGCCACGAACCAGGGATGATCCGGCGCTTCGACAACCTCCACCAGCTTGCCGTCGGTGGAACGGCCGGAAATCACCAGCCCGGCGCCTTCCAGCTGCGGCAGGAAATAATTGTTCACCTCATAGCGGTGACGATGCCGCTCGCGGATGGTCCGGCGACCGTAGCAGTGGGCGATGGTCGAACCTTCGGCCAGCACGCAGTCCTGGCCTCCCAGACGCATGGTGCCGCCCAGATCGGACTCCTCCGTACGCTCTTCCCGTTCGCCGCTGGCGTCGATCCACTCGGTGATCAGGCCCACCACCGGTTCCGGCGTGTGCTGACGGAATTCGGTACTGTGCGCGTCTTTCAGACCGGCGACATTGCGGGCGTATTCGATGACCGCCACCTGCATGCCGAGGCAGATACCCAGGTAGGGAATTTTGTTCTCTCGAGCGTACTGGACCGTGCGAATTTTGCCCTCGACCCCACGCTCGCCGAACCCGCCCGGGACCAGAATCGCGTCGGCGGATGCCAGCGCACCGGTGCCGTCCCGTTCAATGTCTTCGGAATCGATGTAGTTGATATTGACCTTGGTGCGGGTCTTGATGCCGGCGTGCAGCAGCGCCTCGATCAGCGACTTGTAGGCATCCAGCAGCTCCATGTACTTGCCGACCATGGCGATGGTCACTTCCTGCTGTGGATTCATCAGGGCATCGACCACCGCGTCCCATTCGCTCAGATCCGCCGGCCGGGCATCCAGATTGAAGCGTTCGATGACCAGCTGATCCAGACCATGCTCGTGCAGCATGCGCGGGATGGCGTAGATCGATTTGGCGTCCTGAAGCGGGATAACGGCCCGTTCCTCGACGTTGGTGAACAGCGCAATCTTGCGGCGGGAGCTGGCATCGACCTCGTGCTCGGAACGGCACAGCAGGATGTCCGGCTGCAGACCGATGGAGCGCATTTCCTTCACCGAATGCTGGGTCGGTTTGGTCTTGATCTCGCCGGCGGTGGCAATGTAGGGCACCAGAGTCAGGTGCATGAACAGCGCGCGCTGCGCCCCCACTTCCACCTTGAGCTGACGGCAGGCTTCCAGGAACGGCAGCGATTCGATATCACCGACCGTACCCCCGATTTCGATCAGGGCGACGTCGGCGCCGGCCGCACCTTCCACCACCCGACGCTTGATTTCGTCGGTGATGTGCGGGATCACCTGCACGGTGCCGCCGAGGTAGTCACCGCGCCGTTCCTTGCGGATCACTTCCTCGTAGACACGACCGGTGGTGAAGTTGTTCCGGCGACTCATCGGCGTGCGGATGAAGCGCTCGTAGTGACCCAGATCCAGGTCGGTTTCCGCACCGTCTTCGGTGACGAAGACCTCACCGTGCTGGAACGGGCTCATGGTGCCGGGGTCTACGTTAATGTAGGGGTCCAGCTTGAGAATGGTGACCTTCAGGCCGCGCGCCTCGAGGATGGCTGCCAGGGAGGCAGACGCAATACCTTTCCCCAAGGAGGACACGACACCGCCGGTGACGAAAATATAACGCGTCATGCAGATTCCGTGATTATCTGATTCGGTGAAGGGGGGAGATTGTTCATCTCAAGATGGGACGCCAGACTACCAGAAAGCCCCCCTGTACTCAATCACAATCCCGCCGCACAACGAGCCGCCAGCCAGCGGCTGGGGCGCTTCCCGAGTATTGTTCAGAACACCAGAGATCGCCAATGGCGATCAGCGACTCAGCCCGGTCACTGGCCGCGAAAACCAACGGAATACGGGCTCTTTCCCAGGGGGGCACCCCCTGTTCCTGGAGCCATTTTTTCACCGGCCGGGACGATCCCCCGGGGCACGGTCGGAAACGTTCGCCGCCCTGCCTCGTAGATATCCGTATTGCCGGCGGCGCGTTTTTTTCACTCGCCGCCGCACACCACGTGAGGCACCACGATCCCCAGCGGATGTCCTGCCCCGACACCGGCGTCAGACACATCGGCTCCGGAATCTCACCATCCGGCACCAGATACAGATAGCCCCGGTAGCGGCGCACACAAAACCCGTCACCCGCCAGCTCTGGTTGGCGATCCTCACCTGCGGTCAACAGCTCACCCAGCACCTGAGCCCAGTCCCGCCGTGCGGGCAGCGGATACCCCGCCCGCCCGATCCACCAGGCGACCAGATTCTTCTGCTCCGGCACCGACAGCGCGGCCAGCGACACAACCCGCAGCCGGCCCTGATCGTCGCCGCAGTCGCGCCACTGCAGCTCCGCCAGCCGCTCACTCAACTGGGCGCTGTCGGCACAAGCCGAGGCACTTTGCAAAACCCGACGATTCAGCCCGGGCCAGCGCTTGCGCAGCTCAGGCGTCACCGCTTGACGCAGATAGTTGCGGTCAAAACGCGGGTCTTGGTTGCTGGGGTCGTCGACCCAGGACAGTCCGACCGACCGCGCCCAGGCGTCCAGCTCGGCTCGGTCCAGCATCAGCAGCGGCCGCACCAGCCGACCACGGCCAAGGCGACGCTGCCTCGGCATGCCGCCAAGCCCCCGGACGCCACTGCCCCTCAGCAACCGGAACAGCACCGTTTCCACCTGATCGTCGGCGTGGTGGGCCATCAGCAACAGGTCGCCGGGCGCTAGCAGGGCTTCAAAGACCTGATAACGGGCGTGGCGGGCGGCTTCTTCAATGCCCCCGACACCCTCGGCGGGCACCGGAACCGTCACCCGCTCCACGGTCAGCGGAATATCAAGCGCCTGGCACTCGCGTCGACAAAACCGTTCGGTCTGATCGGCGTTGGGCTGAAGCTGGTGATTGATGTGGATCGCCCGGACCGGCGCTGTGCGGTGATGGCAATGGTGGACGAGGTGCAACAGCACCGTCGAATCCAGGCCGCCACTGAAGGCGACCCAGAGCCGCTGATGATCGGGAAGCGACCTGACCGGGTCGCAGAGACGATCCGGCCAGGTGAAGGAAGGGGCGGGCTTACCGCCCGGTGTCATAACGGGTCAGCCGCTCGTAGCGGCGGGACACCAGTTCGTCCACCGGCAGGCGGCTCAGCTCCGCAATTCCGGTCGCCAGGGTTTGACGCAACGCGTCGGCCATTTCCTGCGGGTTGCGGTGGGCGCCGCCGAGCGGCTCCTCAATGACGTTATCGGCCAGCCCCAGCTCTTTCAGACGATCGGCGGTCACCCCCATCGCCTCTGCCGCCTGGGCCGCGTATTCGGCGCTCTTCCACAGAATCGAGGCGCAGCCTTCGGGCGAAATCACCGCGTAGGTGGAATACTGCAGCATGTTGAGCTGGTCGCACACGCCAATGGCCAGGGCGCCCCCGGAACCGCCCTCGCCGATCACCGTGGAAATGATCGGCGTCTTGAGGCGTGACATCACCGCCAGATTGAAGGCGATGGCTTCGCTCTGGCCACGCTCCTCGGCCCCGATGCCCGGATAGGCTCCCGGGGTGTCGATGAAGGTCAGGATCGGCATCTTGAACCGCTCCGCCATTTCCATCAGGCGCAGCGCCTTGCGATAGCCTTCGGGCCGGGGCATACCGAAGTTGCGCTTGACCTTGTCGCGCACTTCCCGGCCCTTCTGATGCCCGATCACCATCACCGGCTTGTTGTCGAGCCGGGCCGTGCCACCGACGATGGACAGATCGTCGGCATACCGGCGATCGCCGTGCAATTCATCGAAATCGTCAAAGATCATTTCGATGTAGTCCAGGGTATAGGGCCGGCGCGGATGGCGCGCCAGACGGGCAATATCCCAGGGCTGAAGATTCGAAAAAATGCTTTCCGTGAGACTGACGCTCTTTTTCTTCAGGCGATTGATCTCATCGGTGATGTTGATGTCAGTATCATTCCCGACCATGCGAAGCTCTTCGATCTTCGCTTCGAGGTCAGCGATCGGCTGTTCGAAATCCAGGTAATTAGGGTTCATGATGTTCCATCATTTGATTGCCGGGCGGCCCGGAGGCCGCCTTAACCAGAATTTGGGACAAAGATAGCAGCGCCGGAAGCACGGCTAAAGCGGACATTGGTATGATGCCGCTTTGTGACAAAAACGTAATTTATAAAGCAGTTACCTGCGATCCCGGACAGTCCCGCAATGCGGCCGGACGTAGATTCACTTAATCATAGACCAGTTCCACCGATTGGTCGCCCACCAGATACCGCAGCTCCAGCAGCAGATTGTCGTCCGGCTGGACCCGCCACGACTCGCCCAGCTCGATACGGGTGCTGGCCTCGTCACTGGTGTACTCGATCCAGACCGGACTGCCCTCACTGCGGAACGGCCGAAGCGTTTCGTCCAGCTTGTCGAGCAGACCATTCTGGAGCTGATCGGACCGCAACGACAGTTTCAGCCCCCGACTGAACTGCTGCCGAGCGGTGGCAACATCCATCACCGTGTTGACCCGCATCTTCATCTGGCCGGAGTAGTCGTCGTGGCTTACCTGCCCCTCCACGACGATCACCTGATCGGATTGCAACAGCTCGCGGTTCTCGAAAAAGGTCTCTGAGAACAGGGTGGCTTCGATTCGGGCGCTGCGATCGTCCAACGTGATGAAGCACATGGTGGATCCGGTCCGGGTTTTCATGGTGCGCTGGGCGACCACCAGGCCGGCCACCCGTTGCGGCGATTTGTTGGGCTTCAGATCGGCAATGGATGAGCGCACAAAGCGCCGCACTTCCCGCTCGTACTCGTCGAAAGGATGGCCAGTCAGGTACAGCCCGAGGGTGTCTTTCTCGCCCTTGAGCCGCTCTTTCTCCGGCCACTCCCGGACATGGGCAACGTCGGCATAGGGATCGCCGTCATCGCCGCCAGCCAGCATGTCGCCGAACATATCCATCATGCCGACGGCATCGTTGCGGGACTGCTGGTCGGCCTGCTGGACCGCCTTGTCGATGCTGGCCATCAACTGCGCCCGGCTCGGCCCCAGTTTGTCCATGGCGCCGGCGCGAATCAGTGCCTCCAGCGCGCGCTTATTGACCTTCTTGAGATCCACCCGGCGACAGAAATCAAAAATATCCTGGAACGGCCCGCCTTCCCTCGCGGCCGCGACGATGCTCTCGATCGGGCCCTCACCGAGCCCCTTGATGGCGCCCAGGCCGTACACGATCTGGCCGTCGTCGTTGACCGTGAAGGTGTAGTCGGAGCGGCTCACATCGGGTACCAGCAGGTCGAGCTTCATGTTCCGGCATTCTTCGACCAGCGTCACCACCTTGTCGGTGTTCTGCATATCGGCGGTCAGTACCGCAGCCATGAACTCAGCCGGATAGTGGGCTTTCAGCCACAGCGTCTGGTAGGACACCAGCGCATAGGCCGCCGAGTGCGATTTGTTGAAGCCATAGCCGGCGAATTTCTCCACCAGGTCAAAGATGTTTTCGGCCAGGGTCTTGTCGATGCCGTTGTTCTCACAGCCGTCGAGGAACACTGCCTTCTGCTTGGCCATTTCCTCCGGCTTTTTCTTACCCATGGCCCGCCGCAGCATGTCCGCGCCACCGAGCGTGTAGCCCGCCATCACCTGGGCAATCTGCATGACCTGCTCCTGGTACAGGATAACCCCGTAGGTGGGCTCCAGTACCGGCTTCAGGCCTTCGTACTGATAGTCCGGGTGCGGGTACGACAGCGGCTGCCGGCCATGCTTACGGTCGATGAAGTCGTCCACCATGCCCGACTGCAACGGGCCGGGCCGGAACAGCGCCACCAGCGCGATCATGTCTTCCAGCGAATCTGGCTGCAGCCGGCGAATCAGGTCCTTCATACCGCGGGATTCGAGCTGGAACACCGCGGTGGTTTCGGCCCGCTTGAGCAGGTCGAACGAGCGTTTGTCGTCGAGCGGAATGGCGCTGATATCGAGCGGCCCCTCACCCCGCTT
>JBPEXU010000264.1:0-1853 GCA_052031225.1 Marinobacter sp.
CGGAGGCTGATCGGGCGCTGGCGAAAGAGCTGGAAACATCGGTGAAAGACCGCGCCGAAAATCCGAGCGATGGAGATCATCCGCGAACTGGAACCCCACTGGCGCGGCCCCTACTGTGGCTCCGTGTTCTATTACGGCCTGGACGGCCGGCTCGACAGCAGCATCGCGATCCGCACGCTGCTGTGCGATGACCAGGGTACGATCCGTTGCTGGGGCGGGGGCGGTATTGTGGCCGACTCCGATCCGGAAGCGGAATATCAGGAGACGCTGGCCAAGGTGGGACCGCTGATGCGGTTTCTGGAAGACTTGTCGCTGTAATCGAAACGGAGGCGACACCATCGGCGCCGCCCCATTCACATTAATCTCAGGCGCTGTGCACCGCACTGGCCTTGAGGAATTCCTGTTTCAGGGCCTCAAAGTCGTGCACGGCCGGGAATTGCGGGAACTCGTCAATCACATTCTGAGGCGCATGGAACAGAATGCCAGCCTCGGCCTGGCCCAGCATGGTGGTGTCGTTGTAGGAGTCACCCGCGGCAATGACTCGGTAGTTCAGCAACTGGAACGCCCGCACCGACTGCCGCTTGGGGTCACGCTGACGCAGCAGGTAATTGGTGATGCGGCCATCCTCCGCCACTTCGAGCTTATGGCACAGCAGCGTCGGATACCCCAGTTTCTTCATCAGCGGCATCGCGAACTCGTAGAAGGTATCGGACAGAATCACCACCTGGAAGCGCTCACGCAGCCAGTCCAGGAACTCGCGGGCACCGGGCAGCGGGTCCAGCTCACCAATCACTTCCTGGATCTGGGGCAATCCGTAGCCGTGCTCGTCCAGGATGCGAAGGCGCTGTTTCATCAGAACATCGTAATCCGGAATGTCCCGGGTCGTGGCCTTGAGCTCTTCAATTCCGGTTTTTTCGGCAAAAGCGATCCAGATTTCCGGGATCAATACTCCTTCGAGGTCAAGGCATGCCAGTTCCACGATGTTCTCCTGAGGTCTGTCGGTCAAGATGTTAAGGTCGGGCCAAATAGCCAGGCGCTATGATAAGTAAAACCGGGCGCGAATGCATCGCGAATGTCCACGGGCACTAAATGCCGGAATAAAGATATAGATGGTCATTACTTCAGGCTATGAGGCGTTTAATGGTAGCCTCTCCCCCATTCCATCAACAGGCTCGTGAGATCCATGACCGATATCGACCAACTTCGCTCAGAGCTCGAGGGCGAAAGCCCCCGCGCGATTCTGAAACAGGCGTTCAAACGCTTCGACAATATCGCCCTCTCATTCAGTGGCGCCGAAGACGTGGCCCTGATCGAGATGGCGCACAAGCTGACCGATAATCTTCAGGTGTTCACTCTCGATACCGGTCGGCTTCACCCTGAGACCTACGAGTTTCTGGAAAAAGTCCGGAAACACTATGGCCTTCAACTGGAAGTGCTGTCTCCGGATGCGAGCGAAATTGAGGCGCTGGTTCGCGAGAAGGGCCTGTTCAGTTTCTACGAGGACGGACACACCGAATGCTGCGGCATTCGCAAAGTCAACCCGCTCCGCCGCAAACTCGCCACTGTGGATGCCTGGATCACCGGGCAGCGCAAGGACCAGAGTCCTGGCACCCGCAATGACGTGCCGCTGGTCCAGATCGATCCGACGTTCTCGACTCAGGACCACACGCTGATCAAGTTTAACCCGCTGGCGAACTGGTCCTCGAAGGAAGTCTGGGATTACATCCGGATGACGGAAGCGCCCTACAACGCGCTCCATGAGAAAGGCTTTGTCAGCATCGGCTGTCAGCCGTGCACACGCCCGGTACTGCCCGGCCAGCACGAGCGGGAGGGTCGCTGGTGGTGGGAAGAGG
>JBPEXU010000265.1:0-3719 GCA_052031225.1 Marinobacter sp.
GGTCTGCCACGGTTTTGGCAAAGCCCATTTCGTGGGTGACACAGAGCATGGTCATACCGCTGCCCGCCAGCTCGATCATGACATCCAGAACCTCCTTGATCATCTCCGGGTCGAGCGCCGAGGTCGGTTCGTCAAACAGCATGATCTTGGGCTTCATGCACAGCGCGCGGGCAATGGCCACCCGCTGTTGCTGGCCACCGGACAGCTGCCCGGGGTATTTGTTGGCCTGATCGGGAATCTTCACCCGCTCCAGATACTCCATGGCGGTCTTTTCCGCTTCTTTGCGCGGAACCTTGCGCACCCAGATCGGTGCCAGACAACAGTTTTCCAGCACCGTCAGATGCGGAAACAGGTTGAAGTGCTGGAACACCATCCCCACTTCACGCCGAACGCTGTCGATCTGGCGCACGTCGTCGGTCAGCTCAACGCCATCGACGATGATTTTGCCTTGCTGGTGCTCTTCGAGCCGGTTTATGCAGCGGATGAAGGTGGACTTACCGGAACCGGAAGGCCCGCAGATGACGATGCGCTCGCCCTTTTGGACATTCAGGTTCAGATCCCGAAGGACGTGAAAATCACCGTACCATTTGTGCATCCCCTCAACCTGAATAATGTGTGGAGAGTCATGCTGCGCCGCAGAAGGTACGTCGGCGGCGGTGGTTGTTGAATTCTGCTCTGCCATAGTTTTACCTGTCAGGTTTTGTGCCCAGTATCCAGTTTTCGCTCAAGGTTCTGGCTGTATCGGGAAATGCCGAAACAGAAGACCCAGAAACAGAACGCGACAAAGACATAGCCTTCGATGGCAACGTTCTGCCAGGCCGGATCGGTCACGGTTGACTGCACCGCACCCAGGACATCGAACAGCCCGATAATGAGCACCAGGGTCGTGTCCTTGAACAACGCAATGAAGGTGTTGACGATGCCGGGAATGACCAGCTTCAGCGCCTGAGGCAGGATCACCAGCCCCATACTCCGCCAGTACCCCAAACCCAGTGCACTGGCCGCTTCGTACTGGCCCCGAGGAATCGCCTGCAGCCCACCCCGGATTACCTCGGCCATGTACGCGGACTGCCAGAGTGTGATACCGATCAGTGCCCGCAACAGCTTTTCGAAGTTCATGCCCTCGGGCAGGAACAACGGCAGCATCACCGACGCCATGAACAGCACGGTGATCAATGGCACCGCTCGCCACACTTCGATGAAGACAATGCACAGGCCGCGAATGATCGGCATCTCCGAACGACGTCCAAGCGCAAGCAGGACACCAATGGGCAGGGACGCAATGATCCCGACATAGGCGATCACCAGCGTCAGCATTAAGCCGCCCCACTTGGTGCTTTCCACCGGCTCCAGTCCAAACCAGCCGCCCGGAATCAGGATGTAGCCGCACAGGGGCAGCCCGGTCAGGCCGAAAATCCCGAACCACTTACGGCCGGGGAAGCGCTCGATGAACTGGGGCACGAACGCAAGCGCCAGCAACGCAAACATAAGGTCGATGCGCCACTGCTCGGCGTCTGGATAGAAACCGTAGATGAAGAAATTCAGCCGCTGACTGATGAACAGCCAACAAGCCCCCTCCCCACCACAATCGCTGGGGCCTTCACCCGTAAAGGTCGCACCAAAAAGCAGCCAATCGAACACCGGCACCACACTGGTCACCAGCAGCCAGCCCAGGGCCAGCGTCAGCAAGGTGTTGTACCAGGTAGAAAACAGGTTCTCCCGCGCCCAGCGCATGGGGGCCAGGCGGGAAACCGGAGGTTTCATCACAGCATCACCCATCATCTCTCCTTAATCGCCATGGCGCGGTTGTAAATGTTCATCAGCAACGAAATCAGCAGGCTGATGGTGAGATAGACGCCCATCGTTATCGCCACCACCTCGACCGCCTGCCCGGTCTGATTGAGCGTGGTGCCCATAAACACCGCGACCAGATCCGGATAGCCAATCGCCGTCGCCAGCGACGAGTTTTTGGTGAGGTTCAGATACTGACTGGTCAGTGGCGGAATGATCACCCGCATCGCCTGGGGGATCACCACCAGACGCAGGGTCAGACCATTGGGCAGACCCAGCGCTTTCGACGCTTCGGTTTGGCCCTTGCTGACCGACAAAATGCCAGAACGGACAATCTCGGCGATGAACGCAGCGGTGTACAGCGACAGCGCAAGCCAGAGCGCGGCCAATTCCGGGATCAGTGTGAGTCCGCCCCGGTAGTTGAAACCCTTCAGTTCCGGAACGTCCCAGGCAATCGGTCCGCCGGTGAACAGGTAACCAAGGACTGGGACCACGATCAGAATCGCCAGCCCGACCTTGAAGGTTGGGAAAATCTGACCGGTTGCCTGTTGCCTGCGCTTGGCCCAGATCCGCAACACAATGACGACCACAACGGCCAGCACACAGATTGCGAACAAAGCACCGGCGCCTTCCTGGGCCACCGGATCGGGCAGATACAGCCCGCGGTTGTTCAGAAAGGCCAGCCCCGCCACCTCAACGCTCTGACGGGGAGCCGGAAGGTTGCGCAGCACCGCGAAGTACCAGAAGAAAATCTGCAACAGCAACGGAATATTCCGGATCACCTCGATATAGACCAGCGCCAGCTTGGCGACCAGCCAGTTACTGGACAGCCTCGCAACGCCAATGAGAAATCCCAGAATGGTTGCCGCCACGATCCCCAGAAAGGAGACCAGCAACGTGTTTAACAGCCCCACCCAGAAGGTGCGCCCATAGGACATGGTCGCGTCGTAGGGAATGAGGTGCATGATGATGCCAAAACCGGCCGATTGGTCGAGAAAATCAAAACCGGTACTGATGCCCCGGCTTTCCATATTCGCCAGAGTGTTGTCGATCAGCGCCCAGCCGGCCCAGAACACAAATCCGAGCGCGATAACCTGAAAGACAACGGCACGGACACGCGGGTCATACCACGGTTTCGGGCCGGAAGGTTTGGAAACGTCTTGTTGTGAGTTCATGTAAATTCCCGAACAGCGCCACTGCGGCATTTACCTGATTCACCACAGCAACGGCGCCGGGGATGGCGCCGTTGCTGTGACACAGAGAACTCCTTAACGGACGGGAGGGGCATACATGATGCCGCCGTCGGTCCACAGCGCGTTCAGGCCGCGCTCCAGATCGAGGGGCGTGCCAGGTCCGACGTTACGGTTGTACATCTCACCGTAGTTGCCGACCTGCTTGATGATCTGATAGCCGAAATCGGCCGCCAGACCCAGCTTGGCACCCATGTCGCCGTCGGTGCCGAGCAGGCGCTTGATGTTCGGGTTGTCGGATTTTTTCATGTCGTCGACGTTGGCCGAGGTCACCCCGAGCTCTTCGGCATTGATCTGCACGAACAGCGCCCACTTCACGATGTTGAACCACTCGTCATCGCCCTGGCGCACCACCGGACCCAGCGGCTCCTTGGAGATGATGTTGGGCAGGATGACCGCGCTGTTCGGGTCCGGCAGCTTGGAGCGCAGGGCGGCGAGCTGGGACCGGTCAGACGTCAGTACGTCGCAGCGGCCGGCACTGAAGCCCTGAACGGTCTGTTCGGAAGTGTCGAATACGATCGGGTTGAACTCCATGCCGTTGGCACGGAAATAGTCGGACAGGTTCAGCTCGGTGGTGGTACCGGACTGGATACACACGGTCGCGCCGTCCAGCTCCTTGGCATCACTGACCCCGATATCCTTGCTGACCAGGAAGCCCTGGCCGTCGTAGTAATTGAC
>JBPEXU010000266.1:0-6272 GCA_052031225.1 Marinobacter sp.
AACGATGAGCCGGGTGATGATACCCAGGTCTTCCAGTTCTCCCTCGGTCAGACCTTCTGATCCAAGAGGGGCATGATAAGAAAAGTAAGGATGAAACACAGGAGAAGCACGATGTTCCGAAAAACGATTCTGATTGCCGCGGTGCTGATGGCCGTGACCCTGCCGGCCGCCGCCGAAACCCGCATCGGGGTGGTGGATCTGCGCCAGGCGTTGTTTTCCTCGGACGAAGCCCGGGCGTTTAGCGAGCAGCTGCAGAAAGACTTTGCCGGCGACGAAGCCAAAGTTCGTGAAGTCCAGGAGGAAGCTCGGAAGCTGAAAGACCGGCTGGAAAAGGACGGCGCCATGATGAACGAAAGTGAGCGCGGTAAGCTGGCGGGTGAGTTTCAGGAAAAGGTCAAGGAGTTCAACTTTCTCAAGCAGCGTCTGGACTCAACCGTCGCTCAGCGCAAACAGGCATTCCTGGAGCAGGCGCGGCCCAACGTCGATGCCGCGGTTAAGGAACTGCTGGAAGAAAACGATCTGGATCTGATCCTTCCGAGTGAGGCTGTGGTTTACGTCAAACCCGAGCTGAATCTGACCCCGCAGCTCCTGGAAAAGCTCAACAAGTAACCGTCCCTGGGGTGCCCCGGCCCCCGATTGATGCTCTGGAGAGTGTTATGGCAGATACATCCTATCGGCTCGGGGACATCGCACAGGCCCTCGGGGCCGAGTTGAAGGGCGACCCCGAGGTTCGTATCAGTGGCCTGGCAACGCTGCAAGCGGCGGTGCCGGGGCAAATTTCTTTCCTTGCCAATCCGGCGTACGGTAAATACCTGGCGGACACGCGCGCGTCTGCCGTGATTGTTGCTCCGGCAGCGGCCGGGGAATCTCCGACCAATGTCCTGTTACTGGACAACCCCTATCTCGGCTATGCTCGTCTCAGCCATTGGTTTGATCCCGCACCCGTACCGGCGCCAGGCGTCCATCCGACCGCGGTTGTCGATGACTCGGCCCGGATCGCCGAGACTGCGAGCATTGGCCCGAATGTCGTGATCGAAGCGGATGTCGAGATCGCAGACCACGTAGTTGTTGGCGCTGGTTCGGTGATCGGCGCCCGTTCCACCATTGGCAGCAACACCATCCTCCGCCCACGGGTGACCCTGGCGCACGACATTGTTGTGGGTCAGCGTTGCCATATTCTCAGTGGCGCCGTTATCGGTTCGGATGGTTTCGGTTTTGCCAACGAGAAGGGGGTATGGCATCGCATTGCCCAGCTTGGACGTGTGGTTCTGGGTGATGATGTCGAGGTGGGCGCCAACACCACCATTGATCGTGGTGCCCTGGATGACACCGTGATCGGCAATGGCGTGAAACTCGATAACCTGATCCAGATTGCCCACAACGTCCAGATTGGCGATCACAGCGCCATGGCCGCGATGGTCGGTATTGCGGGCAGTACCCGGATTGGGCGCCATTGTGTGTTTGGCGGCGCCTCCGGTGTTGCCGGTCATCTTGAAATTACCGATCAGGTGCATCTCACCGGCATGACTCTGGTAACCGGGGATATCCGGGAGCCAGGTGTGTACTCCTCCGGTACCAGTGCGGATACTAACCGGCAATGGCGCAAGAACGCCGTGCGCTTCCGCCAGCTCGATGCGTTGGCGCGGCGGGTCAAAGAACTGGAAAAGAAATTAGAGGGCTGAGGCCGACTGATATGATGAACATTGACGAAATTCTGGAATACCTGCCGCACCGCTACCCGTTTCTGCTCGTCGACCGGGTAACGGAGATCGAGAAAGGGAAGTCGATCAAAGGCTACAAGAACGTGTCGTTTAACGAACCGTTTTTTACCGGTCATTTCCCGAATAATCCGATCATGCCGGGCGTTCTGATCATTGAAGCCATGGCTCAGCTGTCTGGCATTCTTGGATTTGTGACCGTAGAACGGAAACCGTCAGACGGCGTGGTACAATATCTGGCTGGGTCCAGTAAGGTGCGGTTCAAGCGCCCCGTGCTGCCCGGAGACCGTTTGTGCATGGAATCTGAATTCGTCTCCGGCAAGCGCGGCATCTGGAAATTTGATTGCCGTGCACTGGTCGACGGTGAGGTCGTTTGCGTGGCAGAAGTTCTGACCGCTGAGAGAGAAGTTTGATGGCGACAAATGACTGGTCGGGTGTCCATCCTCAAGCGATTGTAGACCCCTCCGCCAAGCTGGCCGACAACGTCACTGTTGGCCCGTGGAGTTATATTGGCCCTGATGTGGAAATCGGCGAGGGCACGGAAATTCTGTCCCATGTGGTCATCAAGGGGCCGACGGTAATAGGCCGGAACAACCGGATTTTCCAGTTTTCCTCCATTGGCGAGGAATGCCAGGACAAAAAGTACGCCGGCGAGCCGACGACGCTGGTGATCGGGGACAACAACGTGATCCGGGAAAACTGCACCATTCACCGGGGCACGGTTCAGGATCGCGGCGAAACCCGCATCGGCAGCGGCAATCTGCTGATGGCGTATGTCCACGTTGCCCATGATTGCATCGTCGGGGACAACACCATTCTGGCGAACTGCGCCACGCTGGCGGGCCACGTCTCCGTCGGCGACTATGCCATCCTCGGGGGAGGCACGATGGTGCACCAGTTCTGTCACATCGGCCCGCACAGCATGGCGGCCGGTGGCAGCATTGTGCTGAAAGACATCCCGGCCTATGTCATGGCCAGTGGCCAGTCGGCGCAGCCGCACGGCCTGAACGTTGAAGGGCTGAAGCGTCGTGGCTTCAGTAAAGAGGTCATCCTCACCCTTCGTCGGGCCTACAAGCTGGTGTATCGGCAGGGCCTGACCACCGAGCAGGCGATTGCCGAGTTGGAAAGCCAGTATGCCGACGTCCCGGAAGTGCGTCCCCTGATCGATTCTCTTCGCGGAGCAGACCGCGGCATCATTCGCTGACCGGAGTACTCCGGTGTCACCACTCCAACCCACAACGGTGGTCAGCACCCGCAGGCTGACCATTGCCATGATCGCCGGCGAGGCATCGGGAGACATTCTCGGTGCCGGTCTGATCCGTTCGTTGCGTCGCCGTTACCCTCAGGCCAGGTTTGTTGGTATTGGTGGCGACGAAATGGTGGCCGAGGGGTTTCACTCCCTGGTGCCGATGGAGCGTCTGTCGGTGATGGGGCTGGTGGAGGTGCTTGGGCGCATCCGGGAGCTGTTCCAGATCCGGGCCCGTATTCTCGATTATTTCCTCGGTAACCGACCGGATGTCGTGATCGGCATCGACTCCCCGGATTTCACGCTTGCCATCGAGCGTCGCTGCCGGGAAGCCGGTATCCCGTCGGTTCACTATGTCAGCCCTTCGGTGTGGGCGTGGCGGCAAAAGCGCATCTTCAAGATTGCCAAGTCGGTCGACCTGATGCTCACCCTGTTTCCGTTCGAGGCCCGGTTTTATCAGCAGCACGACGTGCCGGTGGCTTTCGTTGGCCATCCGCTGGCGGACCGAATCCCGCTGACGCCGGACACCGCCGCGGCCCGGGAAGACCTGGGCCTCGATCCGTCCGCGCCGGTGCTGGCGGTACTGCCGGGCAGCCGTGGGGGCGAAGTCGAGCGCCTGGGTGGGCTGTTTCTGGCGGCATCGCGCTGGATTCAGGCCCGTCGGCCTGACGTCCAGTTGGTGATTCCCTGTGTCAATCGGGCGCGCGAGAAACAGGTCAGGGCTCTGGTTGAGAGTCTGGATGTGACGCTGCCGCTCACCATTGTCCGCGGCCGATCACGGCAAGTCATGGCCGCCTCGGACGTTGTGCTCCTGGCATCTGGCACGGCGACGCTGGAAGCCATGCTGCTGAAGAAGCCGATGGTGGTGGGCTATCGGTTAAGTTCGTTGTCCTACGCCTTGCTGTCCCGGTTGGTGAAAGTGCCGCACGTGGCCTTGCCGAATCTTTTGGCGCGCGAACCCCTGGTGCCGGAACTGCTGCAGGATGACGCCACGCCGGAGGCATTGGGCGCCGCTGTTCTCGAGCGTCTTGAGAATGATGTTGAGCGAGAGCGGCTGCGTCACGCCTTTACAGAACTCCACGAAACACTCCGTCAGAACGCCGATGAGGCGGCTGCCGAGGCCGTGGCAGGCCTGATCGAAGGGAGGGCGGATTGATGCCCCGGGCACCGTTGCCAGCTTTTGAATGCCGTTACCGGGGCGCCCTGCTGGCGGGCGTTGACGAGGTGGGCCGCGGGCCTCTGATCGGTGCGGTGGTGACCGCGGCCGTGATCCTGAACCCAGACCGTCCGATAGACGGCCTTGCCGATTCCAAGAAACTGACCGAAAAACGCCGGCTGGCGTTGTTTGAGGAAATCCGTGAAAAGGCTCTGGCATGGAGTCTGGGGCGCTGCGAGCCCGAGGAAATCGACCGGCTGAACATCTATCAGGCGACGATGCTGGCCATGGAGCGGGCGGTGGCAGGCTTGGCGGTAACCCCGGAGTACGTGTTGGTGGACGGTAACCGGTGCCCGAAGTGGCGCTGGCCATCGGAGCCTGTCATCAAGGGCGATAGCCGGGTGCCTGCAATCAGTGCCGCGTCCATCCTTGCCAAGGTGGCCCGTGATCGGGAAATGGAAGCGCTGGATCGCCGCTATCCGGAGTTCGGCATCGCCCAGCACAAAGGCTACCCCACGCCGGTCCATCTCGACGCGTTAGCGCGGCTTGGGGCCACACCCGAGCATCGGCGGTCATTCCGGCCGGTCCGAGAGGCTATTGAAGCGGTGGGCTTTTACCAAGGCGGTGAGACCGCGTTCCCAATGGATCTGTTTGAAAATATCGATTGACACATCGTCAGTCAGTCCTTAATATACGCGCCACGTTGAACGGGGCCACCTGTTACAACAGCCAGTTTTTGATGCGGGGTGGAGCAGTCTGGTAGCTCGTCGGGCTCATAACCCGAAGGTCGTTGGTTCGAATCCAGCCCCCGCTACCAATTGAAAAAAACAGGTCAGAGATTCTCTGACCTGTTTTTTTTTGTCCGTCGGAGGGTGCTTCGGGCGTCAGCGGCGATGCCCGAGTTCGCTCCGATTCCATCATGCTGAGAAAGGAAGTCCAGATGACTGTAAAAAAATATTTTCTGATGGCTGCTCTGGCTGCTCTGCCCGCTACGCCCTCCCATGCTACAGGCACTCATTCCGGCTACTTTGGAATCTCCGGAGGGAGCGCCACCGTTGATGATTTCTGTGGGGGCGGAGAAGCGTCTTGCGACGACAGTGCGGCCACGTTCAGGGTGTATGCGGGTTCCGAATTCGATCGTGTTGCCAGTTGGGAGCTGGGTTACCGGTACATTGATGATGTTGATGCCTCTGGCTATTTTGGCGGTGTTGCCGTTGGTCTTGCGGTAAATGGTCACTTTGTCGATACGACGCTTCAGCTTGCGATGCCCGAAACCGGGCCGTTTAAGGTGATCGGAAAAGCAGGTCTTATGCTCTGGCGTTTGGACTACGAGATTGCAGCTACCAACGGTTTTCAAAGCGCCAGGATGAGTGATGATGACACCGGGTATGCGTTTCGGACCGGGCTCGGCGTGAGCTACGAAGTGTCGGATTCCCTTCGGATTCGTGCCGATTGGGACTACCTGATGAACGTCGGGGATGAAGACGACTTGGGCGAAACCGACATCAGCATTTTCAGTATCGGTCCCGAGTTCCGATTCTAACGCGACGATTTCAATGAAAAGGGCTGCAGATGCAGTCCTTTTTTTATTTCTGCCCCGCACCCTTCTGAAGCCAAACATGTCCATTCCCCCTGTCGGCGCTGGATTTCCCTGCGAATTCATCACTTTGCTGTTTTTCTTACCGGAATCTGTCGGAAAATTGACAATTTCGTAATTAGGGGAATGACCCGTTTCACATTGATAATCGCCCACGTTTTATACAATTTCACAATCTTGACGAAAAAATGGTGCAAACCGACTATGAAACGCGTCATCGAAATGTCACGAGTATGGATCGCTGCGTGTTTGCTTGGATTGCTGCTCACCGGGTGCGGTGGTTCTTCGTCTTCTCCAGCAACCGAGATTGGTGATAACTCATCCGGCGGCGGCACCCCACCCGTAGGGGGGGAAACGAAACCCCCTGAAAACCCTGAAACTCCGCCTCAGGTTGAGGAACGCAAAGCAGTGTTGAGCTGGAGTGCGCCCTCCGAGCGGGTAAATGGTGAAGGAATCGCCATGGGCGAGCTCGACAAATACGTGATTCGCTACGGCACCGACCCCCAGAATCTCGAAGAGCAGGTGGTGATTGACGAGGCTGCCAGCAAACCGTCC
>JBPEXU010000267.1:0-4247 GCA_052031225.1 Marinobacter sp.
TTCTGGACGCCGCGGCCGACGACGAGCTGTTGCTGCTGGCGCTGGAAAAAACTCTGATGCCGGACCCGGCCATTGAGGAGCTGGTGGTGCTGTTGCGCCGTGCCGTTGTCGCGGAAGTTGCCCAGACCGTCTCACTCCGGGACCAAGTCCAACGGCTGGCACTGGCGATTGCCCTCTATGCAGATCGCACCGGCTACGCGCTGGCCGCACAGGATGACGAGGAACGCCTGATCAACACCATCAACGAGAGCATTCAGGCCCAGTTCGCCCTCGGCGAACCGCAGGACGCCATCATCGGCTCGCTGATGGTCAGCGCCATGTACGGCGCCCTGTTCCACCAGTCGTTTGCGATCCAGCTCGGGCAATGGAGCCTGGCCGACTGGCCGCTTGCCCTGCAGCCGATGCTATCCGCCAGCTACTACGACCGGGCGGAAGAAGAAAGCATCAAGCAGAATTTCGGCGAGAAGGCTGACGAGCTGTGCCTGGATAAGACAGACGTCCCCCAGGCTTGGCCGGCCTGGTCTCAGCTCGCCTACCGGACGCCCTCCAGTCTCCGGGACATCCTGGCCCAGGAGTTGGGGCTGGACACCTCGAATTTCCCGGAGACCCTGCGGGTCATGGTCTGCGGCGCCCAGTCCGGGCAGCGTGCGCTTGAGCTGGCCCGTTATCTGAGCGACGTGGAAGTGGTGGCCGTGGACGAGTCCCTGGCGAACATTGCCAAAGCCACCCGCATGGCCAAAGATCTGGGCATCGACAACATTGTCTTCTGGCCCTGGTCGATCGCTCAGCGGTTTGTCGCCGACGGCCATAAGGTGCACTGGATTGAGCTTGGGCGCTTGCCGTCGGCGGAAATGACCGGGCTGTCGTTAGCCGCCTTAGTCAACGAAGCCGCCAGTGCCGGTGCCGTGGTGCATATGCACACCGGGGTTGCCGAACAAACGCCGGGCGACAAACGCATTCGCGCGCTGATTGACGAGCACCGTCTGGCACCGACCCGCACCACCTTGCGCCAGCTAAGACAGGTGGCGCTGGACAACCGCCACGATGGTAACTGGACCAGCCTGTTGGAAGATCAGGATTTCTACAGCCTGGGCGGTTGCCGGGACCGCTGGTTCCGACCGCAGAATCTGAACCAGCTGACCGATCTGCTCGCTCTGGTCAGCAACGAAGTGGAGTGGAAACTGCTGAAAGCACGGGATGCGGATGGCCACACGCTGTCGAACGGACCGGTGCAACGGCAGATACAGGCTGAGGCCCTAGGCAGTGAGGTGCAGAGCCTGCTGGGGCAGAACATCAGCGTGTACGTTCAGCGGCGGCGTTAAGTCGCCGCTTTAGACACTCACAGGTAGGGGATCAGCGACTCGCCGTACAGGTGCAGGTCTTCGAGAATGTGCCGTTTCGGCGGCGTCAGCTCGGGATCGGCGGCCAGGCGCTGCAACTCCTGACCGTACGCCTCCAACGAGCGCCAACCGGTTTTCGGGTGGAGCAACCGCTGTGACCGGAATGCTTCCCAGCGCTCCATTTCGTCACCGGTGAGCGACGGCGGGTAATTTCTGGCCCGATACCGGAACAACATTTCCTCCAGGCGCGGATCATCGAAGCTCAGCTCCAGTTCGCCCAGTGTTTCTGGCGGCTGGGACAAGACCCAGTTCAGCTTTTCCCGGTCCGTCTTGCCGATAAAGCCTCCCGCGTACAGCTGCTCGTCCGGATCGGTCAGGTCCGAGCCGTCGAAGTCCTGTTCAAACGCAGCCGCAATGCGCTCGGCCAGGCCCTCCGCACTTCGGAGTTTGGCCAGGTTAGCGCGCAACACATCGCCATCCAACGCCAACTCGGCCAGGCGCTCGGCAGGCAGCGTCGACAACATGGTGGCCGGCGCCAGCACCGGGCACTTATTGAGCTGGATACCCTTCAACGGGAAGCGGCGGACGCCCTCGCCGAGCTCCGCCTGAGCCGTAAAGACGCGCTCACGGATCTGCTCCGGCGTCGCCTGAAGCAACTCAGCCGGATCTTCCCGAAGGTCGTACACAATCACCAGATTTTTGTTGCTCGGATGCTCCGCCACCGGCGCCACCAAGGCGCAGCACCCCTGGCTGGCCGGATATTTCGCGGACACGTGGAAAACCGGCTTCATGCTGGCGGTATCGAGCATCTTGCGCACGGCGTGCTTGTCTTTGTTGGCCAGCACGAAGTCGAAGAGCTTGGGCTGTTTCTCCCGAATCAACCGGGCCACCGCAATGGTCGCCAGCACATCGGACATGGCGTCGTGCGCGCTCTCGTGTTCAATACCGTTGGCGACGGTCAGCTCCTCCAGCCGGAAACTGGGGCTGCCGTCCGGCTTGCGCGGCCAGTTGATGCCCTCGGGCCTCAGCGCGTAGGTCAGGCGCACCATATCGATGATGTCCCAGCGGGAATTGCCGTTCTGCCACTCCCGGGCATAGGGGTCACGGAGGTTGCGATACAGGGTGTGCCGGGTCACCTCGTCGTCAAACCGGAGGCTGTTGTAACCCACCACACAGGTGCCCGGCTGGCTGAACGCTTCGTTGATCTGAGCGATGAACTCAGCTTCGGGATAGCCCTCTTCGAGCGCCTTTTGGGGCGTGATGCCGGTAATCAGACAGGCTTCGGGGGATGGCAGGTAGTCGTCCGCGGGTTTGCAGTAGATCACCAGCGGATCTTCGATGATGTTCAGGTCAGCGTCGGTGCGGACACCGGCAAACTGGGCGGGGCGATCGTGCACCGGATCGACGCCAAAGGTTTCATAGTCGTGCCAGTAGAACGAGCGGATCACGGCGAAACTCCTGCCTTACTCACGGTAAAGGCGGGAGTGTAACAGAGACCGACGGTGAATTGCCTCAGAACAGCTTTTCACCCATGTCCACCTGATGCGTTCTCAGGCGGGGCACGCCGTTCGGGCCGGTGAGCTGGCTGAGATCGACTTTCATGCTGGTGGGCAGGTTGATGTACACGCCCTGCCCGGCCTGAATGACGTTGGCTCCGTCCGGGCTTTGCCACTCCACGCCTTCGCGCTGAAAGCCGATGAAGAAATCGTCGGTGAAACCGGTGGTGCCGTCGCCATTGTCGGTACCCACAATCACCGACTGCAGACGGTTCAGGGGCGCACAATTGGTACCCGCCGAGCAATCGGTGGTGGCGTCATCGATTCCAATATGCGTGGCCCGATAGTGGGTCGCCTGGGTGTTGGCGTCGAACAGGGTCGCGGCAAACTCGGCGCCATTCTGATCGACCAACGTCAGCCCGATGTCGCCACTGAAGCTGGTGGTGCTCGAGGACACCGAGCCCCGAGCCTGCTTGAAGCCCATCCTAAAACCGGACAAACGCCCTTCGGCGGGATCTTCCGCCAACTCAATGTAGGGTTGAACGGCCTCAAAGGGGACATCCTCGCCCTCGGCGTAGGTCTGGCCGTTGTACTGGACCGTGGAACCGTCGCGGGAGATGTGGCCCAGCGCAATGTGGGTGCCGGCGTAATCCGCGCCGCCGCCGATCTCGCCCATGCGCAAGTCGTCGACGTTGACCCGGGTTTCGACGTCCATACCGAGGGTCATGCGCGTGAACTCGTGCTCGGTACCGGCGATGTTCTCGATCTGCATGAAGGCCTGCCCGGTCACATCGCCCATGGTTTCGTCCGAAATGGGCTGAAGCTCGGCCTGGGCAACGGGCACCATACCCAGGCAAAGCAGCGTGAGGGCAGCGTATCCGTACGCTTGCTGTCTCATAAATTGTGTCTCTGAAGTGTTGGTTAGAGTCAGCTTCGACGCCCGACTCTACTGCGGACCGGCTTGTTCTGTTTTTTCCGATACCAACAGGCGGTGCCTTCTGTTCTGTTTTTATTCACCGCAGCGCCACTATAGCCGAGGCTCCGGAGTCAATGGAGTGAGGCCGTTCACAATCGGAAACGAATGTCGTCAGGAATGAAACAAACTGACCTGAGTGCAACCTGCACATAGTAGGTCTAAGCTGGAACAAGTAACGTAACAATCCGATAAACCATTAAATAACTGTAGTATTCATCTACAGTAGCAAAGGCAGCTGATATACTTGCACCGGCTTATTTTCCTCCGTCCCTGGTACGCTAAATGACTAATCGCATTCTTATTTGCGACGATTCCTCTCTTGCCCGCAAACAGATGGCGCGCGCGTTGCCCGTCGGACTGGCGGAGTCGGTCAGTTTTGCCAACGACGGCAAGGCTGCGCTGGACATTCTGAGAGCGGGCGAAGCCGACCTCCTC
>JBPEXU010000268.1:0-2016 GCA_052031225.1 Marinobacter sp.
AACATCCTCAGTCCGCTCGGTGCCCTGGCCCACCGGTTTGAAGGCCTCACTCTGACAACTCGGGCATTCGGGGCGAGCCGCGCTCTGGTAGTCGCAGTGGTGGCAGCGCATGGCCCGATCCCGCCGATGGAAGGTCAGGCGGGTATCGCAGCGGGGGCATTCCTCGATGTGGCCGCAGTCAAAGCACATCATCACGGGGGCGTAACCTCGTCTGTTGACGAAGACCAGGGCCTGTTCGCCCCGGTCGATGGTTTCCCGGATGGCGCCAAGCGCCGGGCGGGAGAGGCCGCCTTCAAGCGGTCGGCTGCGAATGTCGAGCAACTGGAGTGTGGGCGGGACGGATTTCCCGGCCCGTTCTTCAAGCCGGACCAGGCGGTATTTCCCGGTCAGGGCGTTGTGGTAGGACTCCAGTGAGGGGGTGGCGGAGCCGAGGATGATCGGGCACTGGTTCAGGTGTGCCCGATACACCGCAAGGTCTCTTGCCGAGTAGCGGAAGCCGTCGCCCTGTTTGTACGAGCCGTCGTGTTCTTCGTCCACAATGATGGCCCGGAGGTTGGTGAACGGCAATAAGGCGGCGGATCGGGTGCCGATCAGGATGACCGGCTCGCCATGACGCAGCTGCAGCCAGGTATTTAGGCGCTCGCTGTCATTCAGGGCGGAGTGCCAGACGGCAATGCGATCACCAAAGTAATGGCGGAACCGGGCGACCGTTTGTGGGGTCAGGTTGATTTCCGGGACCAGAACCAGGGCCTGGGCATTCGGTTGTAACTGCTTCTTTAAATAGTGCAGGTACAGCTCGGTTTTTCCGCTGCCGGTAATGCCGTACAGCAACGTGGCGTGAAAAGCCTTGCTGTCGGCCTGTTGGAGCTGATGGGCCGCTCGGATTTGGGCTGGAGTCAGCTCCGGCACCCGATTGGGTTCGGTCGGGCTTTTATTAAGGGATGGCTGCGTTCGCTCGCCGTCGCTTGTCTGTTCGATCAGGCCCTTTTCGAGTAGCCCGGTCAATTGCGCCCGGGTAAAGCCGGCGTTTCGTACCGCTTGTGTGGTGGCTGGTGTCGGTTGAGTTATAAGCCAGTCTAGCAGTGCCTGCTGGCGATGGGCGTTGGCGGGGAGTGTGTGTGGCTTGCCGGTGGCGATCCAGCGCGTTTCTTTCGGTCGGTGGGCGGGGCGGCCACGGCGCAGGGCCGGGGGGAGTGCGGTGAACAGGCATTCCCCGAGTGGATGCTGGTAGTAGCGGCTCGCCCAGGTCAGCAACTGGAAGGTTTCCGCCGGAAGGGCGGGCCAGTCCTCAAGGGCTTGTTCGATGTGCTTGAGGGCGATGCCATCCGGTGGCGGTGCGTCGGTTTCCACGACCAGTCCGGTCAGGTGTTGTCGGCCAAAAGGCACGCGCACCCGCTGTCCGGAAGTCAGGGTCAGACCTTCGGGTACGAGGTAGTCAAACAGTCGGCGCAGGGGTCTGTTCAGGGCGATTCGTGCGGTCTGAGGCACGCGAGACTCCGAATGCGTGGGTTGTCGTGGTTGCAACTGATCTTCGACCTTGCAAATGCCGTTCTGGCAGGGCGTGTCCGAGTTGTGGGCGAGGCTCGGCAAGGCTTGCCTGCCGCGGGGATTGCAAGTATGATTCGCGGTCTGATTTCGGCAGGGCAAGATTGTGCCCGGTCTTTTCATTCGTTTCAAACATGCGGTGCCTGGCGCCAGTGCGTTTTCGCGACCAGGTAGCGGCATGACCGACAGAGGTTCGCCATGAAAGAAGGTATTCACCCGAAGTACGAAGAGATTACCGCAACCTGTTCCTGCGGTAACGTGATCAAAACCCGTTCGACCATCGGGCACGACCTGCAGCTTGATGTCTGCTCTCAGTGTCACCCGTTCTACACCGGCAAGCAGAAGGTGATGGATACCGGTGGCCGTATCGATCGCTTCAACAAGCGGTTTGGTGGTCGTATTGGCGGCGGCAGCAAGGCCTGATTTGCCGGCTATGACGTAAAAAAAAGCGCCTTCGGGCGCTTTTTTTGT
>JBPEXU010000269.1:0-2543 GCA_052031225.1 Marinobacter sp.
ACCGCGCGCCACCGACGAACCCTCGATACGGTACTCCGGATCGCGGTTGCTATCGGTCTGGCCACCGGACTGCAGGCAACCAGCTAATCCGAGGGAGGCGATTGACACCGCCACAGTCAGAGTGTTTCGGATAGTCATAGGGTTTCTACCTCATTGCTATTGTTGTTGGGCGCTTCCGTCGCCTTTGACTACCCACCACGCAACGGGCTGACACAGGGTTCCACACCACCTCGAATTAATGTGAACCAGTTCTCATGTTCGAGGCTCCCCCAGCCCCGACCGATAGCCATCGGCACGCTCATGCACGATGCGCGGCGTACCGCCAGCGGCGTTGCGCTGGTACCATAGGCGGAACAACCATCCGGGGAGCCCGTGGGGCTCATCCGAAGGCGAATCATCGGGAGTGCCGATTTGGCTTTGCTTTCTTTCCGACCTTCAAAATCCAGGCGGTTCGAACATCTCGTCCAGCCGCACCTGAAATCGATGTACACCTTCGCCTTTCGCCTGACCGGGAAACAGCAGGACGCCGAGGATTTGGTACAGGATGTGGTCGCGAAACTGTTTCCGCGGCTGGACGAACTGGAGCGGGTCGAAGATCTGCGGCCTTGGCTCAACCGGGTGCTGTACCGGCACTTCATTGACACCCTGCGGCGACGCCCTGCGGGACGCGAGGTCAGCCTGTCGGTTTACGACGGCGACGACGACAGTTCACTGCTGGATCGTCAGGAAAACCCGGAACCAAACCCGATGCAGCAGACCAATGCACGCCAGCATGGGCGAGTATTGCGCCGGCTTCTGGATGAGCTGCACCCGGATCAGAGAACCCTGCTTCTCCTGCATGACCGCGATGGCTGGCGGCAGGAAGATATTGCTGAGGTGCTGGGCGTGCCGGTGGGCACCATCAAATCCCGGATTCACCGGATCCGGGCCTCGCTGCGGGAAAAACTGCAGCAGGAACTGGAACCTTTTGACGACCAGACGCGTCAGGCTCAGTGAGGGGAGCCGCTATGAAGTGTGAAACGTTTCTGAATCATGTCGATGCCTGGGCTGCCGGAGAACCGGTCGCCGTTCCTGAGCAGGAGCTTCAGGAACATGCCTCGCGCTGCAAGCGCTGTGCCCAGGCTCTGGAGATGGCCGCGCTGATCCAGCACGAACTTCAATCCGACGCCGTACCAGAACCTTCCGCCGGCTTCGAACAACGCGTCCTGACGCAGGCGACGGCCCGGCCAGGCGCGCATCGGGTGGTGCGTGCCTTACCGGTATGGGGAGGCGCCATCGCAGCCACACTGGTCGTCGGCATCTGGATCGGCCAAGGGCAGGACACACCGGCCCAAAGCCCCGAACTCGCCGAGACAAGCGTCGACCACCGCGAGCCGGCCCCGGTGGTGTTTGAGCCGGTCCAGCAGACCGTTAAACTGGCCTTTAACTCAAAAACCGACGTTGAAAACGTCACGCTGACGCTGGAATTACCCCCCAATGTTGAGCTGAGCCCGTTTCCAGGTCGTCACACCATCAGCTGGACAGTCAACCTGAAACAAGGTGACAACCTTCTGGCCCTGCCACTCAATGTCCTGTTCCCCGGACAGGGCGAATTGGTTGCCCACCTTGATGATGGCGAAACACGAAAGACGTTCCGTACAGAAATCGGCTTGCGAAGAGGACCATCCACATGAACCTGTCATCGTTTCGCCGCATTGCTGGTGCCCTGGCGCTGGCGATGCCGGCACTGGCCAGCGCCGAAAACGACCTGGATGTGACCATGCGCATGGTCATGGACGACGAATCCCTGGACTCCTCGTTTGTGCAGGAAATGGAACTGCCAGACGCGCTGACCAACGACAATGCTGAACAAACACAGCTTGACGCGCTGGAGTTGAGGGACGATGCCAGGGAGCTGCAGGAAACCTTGTCCAGCCAGGCCCGGGAAGCCCGAAACGCACTGAGCGAGGAGTTGCCTGGAGAGGTGATCGTCGAATTGCCCGAACTGGACACCCCACAGACCGAGCTGCCGGATCTTGAACCCCCGGAACCGGAGCTGCCGGTGGACGATCTCCCCACCCTTGGGACCGATCCGTTGGACACAGGCACGGAGGTGCTACCGACGGAGTAACGGCTGACCGGCAAAGTCGTTCTGAGGTAAGCTACCCGGACGTTGGCTTTCCACAACAAGAACAAGGGAATCCGGGTTGCGCTTTTTTGTTACTGCCTTGCTGGTCTCGTTGGCGGTCCTGACCAGCCAATTCGCACGGGCCGATGACCAAAACACCGCCAAAGCGTCCTTTCGCGCCGGTGTTCTCGCCTTTCAGAACGGCAATCTGGACGACGCCCGACGCCACCTAGAAAGCGCCGAAGCCCTGGGACTGAGCAGCCGGTCTCTGCATTACAACCTTGGCGTGCTGTACTACAGACTGGGCCTGCTCGCCGACGCCGAGCAGCGTTTTCGCCTGCTTCTGGACACCCCCCAACACACCCTTGCCCTCTACAATCTCGGTCTCATCGCCCTGGCACAGGGCGACGACGATAACGCCCGGGGCCAGTTCCAG
>JBPEXU010000027.1:0-2537 GCA_052031225.1 Marinobacter sp.
CGGGATCCGTGATGTCCAGAGCAAAAATGCCCTTGGCACCTGCACGTCCGCCGCCGATCAGAACGGTACGCCAGCTTTCCCCGGAGATACCTCCGGCGCTGTTGCGACCGCGGGTATACACATCGGTCACCCGGGTCTCAAGATCCACGTAATAGCGGTGCTGGTAATCCGGTTCGGTCAGAAAATGCAGGCCCAGCCCCGGCTTGTCGGAGTATACGAAGGAGGGAATGTAGGCCAGCAATTCCTCACCGCCCTGATCATCATTGGTGCCTTTGAAACCGTGCAGCATGCCGTCATTGGCGCCGGCATACACCACCGGCGTACGGTCTTTCATCGCCGTGCGGAACAGCGAGTATTTGCCGTCGCCGAACGCACTCGTATTCGGCCACTCAGAATCCGGTGCGGCAACGAAGCGAGGCGTCGAGTTGACGATTGAGCCCAGACGGCTGCCGCGCTTTCGGAACTGCAGCAGATTGCTCTCGAAGGATCGGTCACCGCGCAGGTATGCCAGACGATCTTCCGCCAGACTGGCATCCCCAAAGGCCAGATCAGCCTTCTGGTCCGACGTCAGATCCGACCAACGGAACGGGCGACCTCGGTCTCCATCGTAGGTAATGATGGTACGGTCGTTGGTGGTCAGATCACGGGCGTCCAGTTTTTCTCGGGCGGACCAACCGTTCGCAGGGTCGCCCTCACCCGGCACTTGCGGCTCGCCCTCGGCGTCGCGCAGCAGTTCCACCGCTTTGACATCACCGGCCCAACGGGCAGGATCAAATGCGGCGGAAAACAGCAGAGCCCCTTCTTTAAACGAGGTGATATTGAAATCCAGGCCGGTGGAGGAGCCGGCTCGAGCATTGAGGTCGGCCAGGATTTCCGTCAAGGCGTCTTGGAACTGCTCCGTGTTGGCGGCGCTGAAGAACTTGCCCCGACCGTTGATGGTGGCGTGAAGCAAATCGTTGATTTTGTCCTCGTTGCTATTGCCTCCCCACCAATTCACCGTGTCGCCGGCCAGCGCTGCGGCAACCGCGTCTTCCGGGTCTACGGTTCCGGTCACCCCCAGGCCGACACCATAAGTCACCATATGCTGCCAGAACGCCGGATTACCCAGCTCCGGCTTTTTCCCGTTCCCGGCCTCTTCGGTGGTTGGCACAACATTGTCCTGAGTGGGAACGTAGTTGCCGATGGAAGGCTGGAGATCCCGCTTCCAGTAATGCATGGCAATATCTGCCAGGGTAACCCGGCTTGTCACCCCGTCTGAGAACGGCGCCGACGGTTTGTACTGGTACGGTGCGTTGGCGCCATCAGTAATCACCGGCCCGTCGGTATCATCCGCGTGCTCGGTCAAATCTGGGTCGTTACTACCACCTGTATTGTAGTAGCCGTCGGTCATCAGGATGGTGTTACTTTGACGGCACTCCCAGGTCGGATTGGTGGCATCCACCGCCCGTTCCGGGTAATCCGACCAGGCCCTCAGGCTCTTCTCGTAATACTTGCCCGCGCCTTCCAGAGCCTTCTGCAGCGGCGTACCGCCGCCCGGGCTCTGGCCATAAACCCAGGAATAGAAGTCGGACTTCACGTCGCTGTACCGACGCACACCTTCCATGACCGCGCGCACCTCAGCGCCATCTACCCAGTGTTCGCCCTGGTTGATTTCGCCCCAGCCGAGGCGGAACTCCCGATCAAAGTCTTGCCCAAAGGCTTCGCCGATACCAGCTTTTGCCAACATAATTCGGGTACGGTAGTACGAGAACCAGTTGGCGAAGTTCTGCTCCTGTTCCGCGCTGGTTCCTGGAAGCCGAGTACTGGGTATAGTCCGCTTTTCCAGGCAATCTTCGGTCACCGTGCTACCGCAGCCATTGCCGGGCACATAGACAAAGGCCCGCTCACGCGTACCACCGTCGCTCACCGTAAAACCAGAAATCCACTGCTCCTGCCCCGGATGGTAGCCCCAGTAATAAAAGTCATCCATGATCGCCCGATAGTGGGTTTCCAGATTGACGGTACCGCCCGGGTCATAGCCATCCACCGGAGCGTTGGTGAAATCCACGTTGGGATAGCGGGTACCGTCGGCCCGCAAGGGCGGCGCATAGGTCCGGTCCGGATCGTAGTAAATGGTGTTGAAGCTCGGCGAGGCCAGCTCAGTGTGTCCGGCGATATCGATGGCGCAGTACCGGCGCCCATCGTATACCGGCCGTCGCTGGCAGTTGGGCAGAGTATTTCCGCCCCCAGTGACTCCCGGGTTCACCAGATCGTCGGGCATAAAGCCCCAACGCATGGAGCCGGAATCGTCCAGAATAAACATAACGTTCGGCTCCACCTCACCACCGGCAAACAGCGGCTTCTGCGCGAAGTTGACCTCCGAATAGCCCGCCGTCGGCAACACTGCCATCAGCCCCGCCATGACATACGGCAAACTGACTTTCTTCATTTTCATACTCATTATCCGTTACCTCCCCCGGCAACCAGGCTAGGATCGAAGAAGTAGAAACTTTCAACGATCTTGCGGCTCTGGCCAGACGGTCCCTCAGCCATCACCA
>JBPEXU010000270.1:0-5050 GCA_052031225.1 Marinobacter sp.
CGGCGGCAGCGCCCTGGCCCGAGCCGCCGGCGGCGGGTCCGGCGGCGAGGTGGCCGCAGCCAGCTCCGGCGACAGTCGGGGCTCCCGGGGCATTCCGGAAGAGCTGTTGCGCGAAATCGAAGTCATGTACGGCTTCGATAAGCCGGCCCACGAACGCTTCCTGAAAATGCTGGGGGATTACGCCACCTTCAATTTCGGCGATTCGTTCTTTCGGGAACAAAGCGTCATCGAACTTATCCTCGACAAGATGCCGGTTTCCATTTCCCTGGGGCTTTGGTCCACGCTGATCATCTACCTGATTTCCATCCCCCTGGGTATCCGCAAGGCCATCACCGATGGCTCCCGCTTCGATGTCTGGACCAGCTCGGCGATCGTTGTGGGCTATGCCATTCCCGGCTTCCTGTTTGCCATTCTGCTGATTGTTCTGTTCGCCGGCGGCAGCTATTTTGACTGGTTCCCGCTGCGCGGCCTCACCTCGGCCAATTTTGACGAGCTGACCTGGTATCAGAAAATCGGCGACTACTTCTGGCACCTGGCGCTGCCGATCACCGCCAACGTCATCGGCGGTTTCGCCACCCTGACTCTGCTGACCAAAAACTCGTTTCTCGACGAAATCGGCAAGCAGTATGTGGTGACCGCCCGAGCCAAAGGGCTGGAAGAGAAACAGGTGCTGTACGGGCACGTGTTCCGCAACGCCATGCTGATTGTCATCGCCAGTCTGCCCGGCGTTCTGGTGTCGCTGTTCTTCACCGGTTCGCTGCTGATCGAGGTCATTTTCTCCCTCGATGGCCTCGGACTCCTGGGGTTTGAGGCCGCGCTCAACCGGGATTATCCGGTGGTATTCGGCACACTCTACATCTTCACCCTGATGGGCCTGATTCTGAAACTGATCAGCGACATCACCTACGTGCTGGTTGATCCGCGCATCGATTTCGAAAGCCGGGAGGGCGCCTAGCCATGCCGTCCCTGTCCCCGATCCAGCGCCGCCGGCTGCGCAACTTCCGCAACAACCGGCGCGGCTACTGGTCGCTGTGGATTTTCCTGGCCTTGTTCGGCCTGTCACTGATGGCGGAACTGATTGCCAACGACAAGCCGCTGGTGGTGTCCTATCAGGACCAATGGTTCTTCCCGGTGTTTCAGACTGTGCCCGAGGAAACCTTCGGCGGCTTCCTGCCCACCGAAGCTGACTACCGGGACCCGTTCATCGCCGAGGAAATTCAGGCCAACGGCTGGATGCTCTGGCCCCCGATCCGCTTTAGTTACGACACCATCAATTACGATCTCGAGGTGCCCTCGCCTGCGCCCCCAAGTGCCGAGAACTGGCTGGGCACCGACGACCAGGGCCGGGATGTCGCCGCCCGGGTCATCTACGGTTTCCGCATCTCGGTACTGTTCGGCCTGATACTGACCTTTGCCAGCTGCATCGTCGGCGTTGCCGTTGGCGCCATCCAGGGCTATTACGGCGGCAAGGTGGACCTGTTGGGCCAGCGCTTTATCGAGGTGTGGTCCGGTCTTCCGGTGCTTTACCTGCTGATTATTCTGTCCAGCATCGTGCAGCCCAATTTCTGGTGGCTGCTCGGCATCATGCTGCTGTTCAGCTGGATGGGGCTGGTGGATGTGGTGCGGGCCGAATTCCTGCGCGCGCGCAACTTTGAGTATGTAAAAGCCGCCCGGGCGCTCGGACTCAACAATCGGAAAATCATGTTCCGGCACATTCTCCCCAACGCCATGGTCGCCACCCTGACCTTTCTTCCGTTCATCCTGACCGGCGCCATCACCGGCCTCACCTCACTGGATTTCCTGGGCTTCGGGCTACCGAGCGGCTCGCCCTCACTGGGGGAACTGATTGCTCAGGGCAAGGCCAACCTTCATGCCCCCTGGCTGGGCATATCGGCGTTCGTTTCGCTGTCGGTGATGTTGACGCTGCTGGTATTTGTGGGTGAAGCGGTGCGAGATGCCTTTGATCCGAGAAAGAACTGACATGTCTGATCTGCTGGAAATCCGCGACCTTTCCATCACCTTCGACCAGGCGCCCCCGGTCGTTGAGGGCCTGTCGTTCGGGATTGGCAAAGGCCAGACGCTGGCACTGGTCGGCGAGAGCGGTTCCGGCAAGTCGGTCTCCGCGCTCTCGGTGCTCCGGCTGCTGGATAAACGTCATGCCCGGTATCCGTCCGGGGAGATCCTGTTCCGGGGCGAGAACCTGCTGGCGGCCTCGGAGAAACGGCTCCGCCAGATCCGCGGCCGGGAAATCAGCATGATATTTCAGGAGCCGATGACCTCGCTCAACCCCCTGCACACCGTTGAGCGCCAGATCGGTGAGACCCTGGCTCTGCATAAGGGGCTGCGTGGCCAGGCCGCCCGGCGCCGGTGCCTGGAACTGCTGGAACTGGTCGGTATCCATGATCCGGAATCCCGGCTCGGCAGCTACCCGCACCAGCTGTCCGGAGGCCAGAAGCAGCGGGTAATGATCGCCATGGCGCTGGCAAACGAGCCCGACCTGCTGATTGCGGACGAGCCGACAACCGCGCTGGACGTCACGGTCCAGAAGCAGGTGCTGGAACTGCTCAAGCACCTGCAGCAGCGGCTCGGCATGGCCATTCTGCTGATTACTCACGACCTGTCCATTGTGCGCCGGTACGCGGATCATGTGGTGGTGATGGAACAGGGTCGGCTGGTCGAACAAGCCCCGACCAGCCGGTTGTTCTCGGCGCCCGAACACCCCTACACCCGCAAGCTGCTGGATGCCGAGCCACCGGCGGAACCACTGCCGGTGGAAGGCTCGCCCCAACCGCTGCTGTCGGTGCGCGATATGGACGTGCGGTTTGCCACCAAAAAGTCGCTGTTTGGCAAGGTTCGTCAGTCGTTTCATGCGCTCCGGCGCGCCAGCTTCGAACTTGGACGCGGCGAAACCCTGGGCATCGTGGGTGAAAGCGGCAGCGGCAAAACCACCCTCGGCCATGCGCTGTTGAAACTGACCGCCAGCACCGGTGACCTGGTGTTTGAAGGCGCGAACCTGTCGGGTCTGAACCAGAAACAGTTCCGGCCCTACCGCAAACGCATCCAGATCGTGTTCCAGGACCCGTTTGGCAGCCTGAGTCCGCGGATGTCGGTGGCCGAAATCGTCAGCGAAGGATTGGAGATTCACGCGCCCGGCTCCAAAGCCGAGCACGAACAGAAGGTCATTCAGGCGCTGACCGACGTCGGCCTCGACCCCGAGTCCCGACACCGTTATCCCCATGAATTTTCCGGTGGGCAACGTCAGCGCATCGCCATCGCCCGCGCCCTGGTACTGCAACCCGACCTGATCATCCTCGATGAACCCACATCCGCGCTTGACCGCACCGTCCAGAAACAGGTCATCCAACTCCTTCGGGATATCCAGGCGCGCTATGGTCTAAGCTATATCTTCATCAGCCACGACCTTGCGGTGGTTCGGGCGTTGAGCCACAAGCTTCTGGTGCTCCAGCACGGCAGCGTTGTCGAGTACGGGGACGCCGCTGACATATTTAGCGCCCCTAAACAGCCTTACACTCAGGAGCTGCTGAATTCCGCGTTCTTTTACCAGGACCCGGCCCCTACGACCAATTGAGCGTTACCCCCACCATCGAAAGTTGGGGATAATGCGCTGAAACTCAGGAACACACAGGGAGAAATACCCATGGGAATGCTCAGTGGCAAGAAAGCACTGATCGTTGGCGTCGCCAGCAAACACTCCATCGCCTATGGAATTGCCGAGTGTTTCGCCCGTGAAGGCGCGGAACTGGCGTTTACCTACCAGAACGAAAAACTGCAGTCGCGGGTTGAAAAGTTCGCCGAACAGTGGGGCAGCAAGCTCACCTTCCCTTGTGACGTGGCGAGCGACGAACAGATTGCCAATGTCTTCACCGAGCTTAAGAAGCACTGGGACAACATCGACATCATCATTCATGCGGTAGGCTTCGCACCGGCCCACGAACTGAACGGCAATTATGTCGACGTAACCACCCGTGAGGGCTTCCGGATTGCCCACGACATCAGCTCGTACAGCTTCGTGGCGCTGGCCAAGGGTGCCCGCGACATGATGCACGAAGGCAGCTCCCTGCTCACCCTCAGCTATCTGGGCGCCGAGCGTGTGCTGCAGAACTACAACGTGATGGGCCTGGCCAAAGCGTCGCTTGAGGCCAACGTACGCTACATGGCGGCAAGCCTTGGCAAGGAAGGTATCCGGGTCAATGGTATATCCGCCGGCCCGATCAAGACCCTGGCGGCATCGGGTATCGCCAGCTTCCGTAAGATGCTGGCCGAAAACGCAAAACGCGCGCCGCTGCGTCGCAACGTCACCACCGAGGAAGTGGGTAATGCCGCGGCATTCCTGTCGTCGGACCTTGCCAGTGGTATTACCGGGGAAATCCTGTACGTCGACGCCGGGTTCAATATCACCGGCATGGGCGAGCTGGAGGAATAACCCTGCGATGTCCCCAAAAACGGCGCCCGGTGAGCGCCGTTTTTTTATTCTTCCGCGAGGGCCTTTGCCACCGCGTCGAGCCATTCAACATAGGCGGTATCGTCCGAGTCGATGATCTGCCCGCCAACCAGAAAGGCGCTGTCGTTTGGTCGGCACCACACCACTTCCATCATCAGCCGGAAGGGTTCCGGATGATTGCCCAGCGAAACGGCGACCGGTAACAGCGCGCCAATGGTGATCGGCTCCTGGGAAAACAGACTCAGCCCCCGGGCGGAAATATCACGAATGCGGCAGGCAAGCTGACGCCGGGGCGTCTCCTCGTTTGCACCGGCCGGCGGGTCGGTTTCCAGCTCAAGCACCGCTTGCGCACGCGCAGTCAGACGATAATCGGTACGGTTATCCCTTCCGCCGGGCAGTTCGTCCCGCTGTCCAAAGCTGTAGTCGATGTCGGTCATTGTTGTTTTCCTATCAGTTTCGACCTACCCGTATGCGCCCCACCACGCGTGTCAGCGTGTCGTCGAACTCGGCGGAACCATCGAGAATCCGGATACGTTCGGACACTATGCCTGCAACCAGTTCGCTTTCGAGAAACTCCTGCCGGTTGAG
>JBPEXU010000271.1:0-3748 GCA_052031225.1 Marinobacter sp.
CGGCTGCCTGGGCAGCACGCTCGGCCGTCGCATCAACAACGCGGCGCGGAGTCTGGAATTCCTGATTCTGCTGACTGACCAGACGTACCGCCTCGGCACGGGAGCGGCGCTGCATCTGAGCCTCGGTTGGAATCCGAAGCACCTCGCCCCGTTTCAGTCGATTGATGTTGCCGCCAATGAACGCGTCCGGGTTCAAGTCCTGAATCGCGAGCATGACCTGTTGCATGGAGACGTTATCGCTGGGCTTGACCTGCGCTGCGATGGTCCAGAGGGTATCAGACGGGCCTGTCGGACCAAAGGTATCGGCGCTGTAGCGGGGAGCGAGCGATTGTTCGGCACGGGCCCGGCGGGCCTGGGATTCGGATCGGGGAGCTGACACTTCCGGCCGGGCCGTACTGGCAGGCGCGGCAACCTGCTCCCGGAGGCCGGACTGTTCCGCATACACGGGCGGATCAACCAGAACGGCGTATTCCCGCATCAGGCGACCGTTGGGCCAAGTCAACTCAACCAGAAAATTGAGGTAAGGTTCGCGGATGGGCTCGCGGGACGTTACGTTGACGATCAGACTTCCGTCCCGGGCCGTGACGACCTCAAAGCGAAGCTTGCTCAGAAACTGGTGCCGGTCGAGCCCTACACGCTCATAGGCTGACTCGGGGGCGATGTTGACAAAAACATCACCGGGGTCCACCCCCCGACTTTGCGGCAGGACAATCTCCGCGTCCAATGGCTCGTTCAGATAGGACTGAAGTTCTATTTCACCCAGCCCAAGGGCCTGTGCGACGCCGGAACCGAGCCCTCCCGCCAGAGCCAGGGCAACCGCAAGCTTGCGTACCTTCATGCTTATTCCTTTCCAGTCTCCGTTATTCGTTACTGCTTTATTCAAACAGAATCGGATGAGGTTGGATGACTTTCGTCTGAATCTTTCTCGTTATTATGTGGTGATTCTAATATTCGTCCCGGCAAGTATTGTTGATAAAACCTCGTTTATCAATCAATCAGACGCAATCCTTGCACCGTTTTTTTATCTATCCTGCGGAACTTCCTAGCGTCCTTGAAAATAACAGGGGCGAAGACTGAAATCAGCCTCCGCCCCAAGGCCGGTTTACCGAAACCGGACACAGTTGGCATTAATCCGTGCGGTGTAACACGATTTAACGCTCTTGCAGAATCCTGAGCATTCTGCGCAGGGGTTCTGCAGCCCCCCAGAGCAGCTGATCGCCAACGGTGAACGCCGAAATATACTCCGGCCCCATCGCCAGCTTGCGGATACGACCGATGGGGATGCTCAGGGTGCCGGTTACTTTCGCCGGTGTGAGTTCCTGCATGGTGGCTTCACGATCGTTGGGGATGACTTTCACCCAGTCGTTACCACCGGCGAGGATACCCTCAATATCGGCGACCGACAGATCTTTCTTGAGTTTGATCGTCAGGGCCTGGCTGTGAGAACGCATCGCACCGATACGAACACAAACGCCATCGATCGGAATCGGATTGCCGGTCCGGCCCAGGATTTTGTTGGTTTCAACACCAGCCTTCCACTCTTCCCGGCTCATGCCGTTTTCGAGCTGCTTGTCGATGAACGGGATCAGACTGCCCGCCAGAGGCACACCGAAGTGCTCGGTCGGGAACTCACCCGACCGCATGGTGTCGGTGACCTTACGATCGATATCCAGGATCGCTGACGAAGGATCCGCCAGCTCGGTCTTGACGCTGTCGTGCAGCTCGCCCATCTGTTTAAGCAGCTCGCGCATGTTCTGGGCACCGGAGCCTGAGGCCGCCTGGTAGGTCATCGGCGACACCCATTCGATCAGGTCCTGCTCCAGCAGGCCACCGAGCGCCAGCATCATCAGGCTGACCGTGCAATTGCCGCCAATGTAGTCCTTGACGCCTTTTTCCAGCGCGGCATCAATCACATGGCGGTTTACCGGGTCCAGAACAATCACCGAATGATCGGCCATACGCAGAGTGGACGCCGCATCAATCCAGTAACCTTCCCAGCCCGCATCGCGCAGATCCTGGTAAACCCGGGAGGTGTAATCGCCACCCTGGCAGGTCACGATGACATCCATGCCTTTGAGCACATCAATGTCGAACGCATCCTGCAATGGCGGGACACCTTCTTTGCCAACCTCCGGCGCGGGCTTCCCGGTCTGGGAAGTGGAGAAAAACACCGGTTCGATGTCGGCAAAATCGTTTTCTTCACGCATGCGCTGCATGAGGACCGAGCCCACCATGCCACGCCAACCTACAAGTCCAACTCGCTTCATGTGCGACCTTTGAACCTCGTTGATTTATGCCCGCCCACTACCGTTATCGCTGGCAGGGACAGGATGGATGATCCCGCGGCAGCCGCATCTCGCTGCCGTCGGGTCTCGTCATGCCGGATCAGGAAAGGCGCTTACAGCGCCGCCAGTACGGCCTCGCCCATGTCCCGGGTAGACACCCTGGTCGCACCCTCAGACATGATATCTGCGGTGCGCAGCCCCTGATCCAGCACCTTGCTGACCGCCGCCTCGATGGCGTCCGCAGCCTGATCCTCGCCGAGACTGTAACGCAGCATCATTGCGGCACTGAGAATGGTAGCCAGCGGATTAGCGATGCCCTGGCCGGCGATATCCGGCGCCGAGCCGTGACACGGCTCGTACATCCCCTGCTTCTGAGCATTCAGGGAAGCCGACGGCAACATGCCAATGGAGCCGGTCAGCATCGCCGCTTCGTCGGAAAGAATATCACCAAACATGTTGCCAGTCACAATCACGTCGAACTGCTTGGGCGCGCGAACCAGTTGCATCGCGGCGTTATCGACGTACATATGGGACAGTTCGACATCCGGGTATTCGCGCTTCAGATCTTCCATGACTTCGCGCCACAGCACGGTCACCTCAAGCACGTTGGCTTTATCGACCGAACACAGCTTCTTGCCCCGCTGTTGTGCCGCCTCAAACGCCACCCGGCCAATCCGGCGAATCTCCGTTTCGGTGTAGGCGTAGGTGTTGTAACCCTGACGATCACCGCTCTCCAGCTGACGAACGCCCCGGGGCTGACCGAAATAAATCCCGCCGGTCAGCTCACGCACGATCATGATATCGAGACCCGACACCACCTCGGGCTTGAGTGACGATGCGGACGCGAGCTGAGGGTACAGAATGGCTGGCCGCAGATTGGCAAACAGCTCAAGCCCTGAGCGCAGCCCCAGCAGCCCCTTTTCCGGGCGCTTGGCCATCGGCAGACTATCCCATTTCGGGCCGCCGACCGCACCAAGCAGGATGGCATCGGCCTTGCGCGCCATATCCATGGTCTCCTCCGGCAGCGGGGAGTCGGTGGCATCGAGCGCGGCACCACCGACCAGGCCACTCTCAAAGGTAAGACCAAGATCAAACTGGTCGTTCACCTTCCGCAGAACCTTGTCGGCCTCCGCAACAATTTCCGGGCCAATACCATCGCCGGGCAGCATCAAAATCGTTCTGGACATACATCGTTTCCTTGAAGCGTGAATTGAGTTCATTGACCGGTAGTGAAGAGCCAGGGCGCGGTCTGCCGGCGCTTCTCTTCGTAGGCCCGAATCAGGTCTGCGTCCTCGAGGGTAACGCCAATATCATCCAGACCATTCAGCAGGCAGTGACGACGAAAATCGTCCACCTCAAAACGGAACGACTCTCCGGACGGCGTAGTGACGGTCTTGGCCTCCAGATCGACGGTCAGCTCGTAGCCTTCGTTTTCGTCCGTCTCCCGAAACAGCTTATCGACA
>JBPEXU010000272.1:0-3304 GCA_052031225.1 Marinobacter sp.
CCCGCGCCACACTACCCAACAGCGGCTGATACGTGGCATCGCCTTTGAAAGTCAGCCGCAAGATCCGACCGCTGGCCTTCTGCAGGTCTTCCTGCAGTTCCTGCCGGTCGATGTTTTCGCTCTCAAACACGAAATCCCGGGTGGTCGGGTGCTGCGGGTGCAGGAACACCTCGCTGACCGGCCCCATTTCCACCACCCGACCGGCGTCCATCACCGCGACCCGGTCACAGACCCGGCGCACCACGTCCATCTCGTGGGTAATGAGCACAATCGTCAGCCCCAGTTCCCGGTTGATGTCCGCCAGCAACTGCAACACCGACTGGGTGGTTTGCGGGTCCAGCGCGCTGGTGGCCTCATCGCACAGCAGGATGGTCGGGCGGCAGGCCAGGGCGCGGGCAATGCCGACCCGCTGTTTCTGACCGCCGGAAAGCTGGGACGGATACTTACGGGCGTGGTCGGTGAGCCCGACCCGGGCCAGCAGTTCCTCAACGCGCGCCTCAATCTCGGCCTTGCTGTAGATCCCGGCCAGTTTCATCGGAAACGCGATATTGTCCGCCACGGTCTTGGACGACAGCAGATTGAAGTGCTGGAAAATCATCCCGACTTTGCGACGAAAGGCCCGGAGCTGAGCCGGGTTGTAGCCGGTGATGTCCTCGCCGTCGATCCGGATACGGCCTCCGGTGGGCCGCTCCAGCAGATTGATTAGGCGAACCAATGTGGACTTGCCCGCCCCGGAGTGACCGACGATGCCGAACACTTCGCCGGTTTCGATGGTCATATCGGTCGGGTGCAGCGCGGGGATCTCCCGGCCACCGACTTGATACGACTTCTGTACCTGGTCAAATACGATCACAGTCAGCGCCTTGTGGGTGCAGCGTTTGAAGCGCGCGATTATAGCGTATTCTGTGATCAAACCCGAATGGGAATGAGTGCCAGAGCGGTTTACCGGCATGGGTAAATATCCGTACTGCCACGACAGATTTCGCGACCTGACAGGCCCGACCGCTCTGAACTAGACTGTCGATACAACCAACAGATTTTATCCGATCGACCTCGACAGAGACCATCTACGTGCCAAGCAGAACCAACGACGCACCTGCACGCATGACATCCACCCAAGCCTGGGTGACCTACCTTAGCAAAGTGGAGCTACCGGTACTGGCCAATACCCTGCGGCGAATCCACGAACTCACCGACAGCCGCAACAGCACGGTCAATGAGCTGGCCGGCGTGATCCTCAACGATGCCCAGCTCACCTCCCAGGTCCTGCGGCTGTCCAACACCGTGTTCTACAACCAGACCCGCACCCAGGTCAGCACCGTGAGCCGGGCCATCACCCTGATCGGCTTCGATGCGGTCAAGTCCATGGCCATTTCCTCGCTGATCGTCGACAGCCTGCTCAAACGCAATGGCCGCCCGCACCTGCTGCGCAGTCTGGCCCGGGCCATTCACGCCGCCGTCCAGGCCCGCAGCCTGATGCCCAAACGCAACGAACAGGCGCTGGAAGAGGTGTTTATCGGCGCCCTGCTGATGAACATCGGCGAACTGGCGTTCTGGTCCTGCGACACCGACCAGGCGCACGAACTCGAACAACAGCTCGGGCTTGGCACAACGCCCATCGAGGCCCAGAAAACCGTGCTGCACACCACCTTTGCCGAGATCACCCGGGGCCTGGTGGACGCCTGGTCACTGGGGCCTTTTATCCGTGACGTGGTGGCACCGGGCCAGCCCCATTCCATGGCCTGCAGTCTGGTGCGCCACTCGGTCGAGCTGGCCCGGTTGTCGGAGCAGGGCTGGCGCGGAGAAGGTATGGAGCCGCTGCTGGAGCAACTGGCCAAAGACATCGGTGAGCCGCCGGCGGCGGTTCGGGACCGGGTCAAGGTCAACGCCAGTGAGGCGGCCCGGGTGGCAAACTCGCTCGGCATTCCGCAGGTGGCCGAGCTGCTGCCAGGGCAACACGCAGCGGAAGCGCACACCGCCACCGCACCGGAGATCGACACTCAGTTGCAACTGCAGATCCTGCGGGAGTTGACCGACACCCTGGCGGAAAAGCCAGACCTCAACGAAACCTGCCAGCTGGTGCTGGAAGGCATTCATCGCGCGGTAGGGATGCAGCGGGTGGCGCTGCTGATGGCGGATCGCAAGGGTGACCGGCTGATCCCGCGCATGCTCAGCGGCCAAGGCACCGAAGCCTGGCGTGGCAACTTCACCATCGCCCGGGACGGCTCCTGTCCACTGGGCGTTCTACTGCCGCACCGACGCTGCTCGGTGTTCCAACCGGACAAGACGTCGCAGCCGGTGGAGTACGACGCCTGGCTCGGACGGATACCGGCACTGGTGGGTCCGCTCATGGTGAACGGCCGACTGGTCGGGCTGTTCTACGCCGACAACGCCGCCGACAGCTACACCCCGTCGGAAGAGCAGTTGTCGGCGTTCAGTCATTTCATCCAGAACGCCCAGCTGTGTCTGACACTGATGTCCGTGCGCCCGCCGGCTTAGTGCAGCGCCCGCATCTGGCGGGGATACAGGGCGGCCGTCATCTCCGGTTCGTCCAGCAGTTCCGCCAGTTCGCGATCAACCTCGGAGGCCTCGCCCTCCTCCGGCAGCGGCTCAAACAGGGTACTGAGCCAGGCCGCCACGGACGGCGCTTCGTCCCGGCGGTAGTCGGTCGACAGCGCCTTGATCCGACGGAAACCGATGATGCGCTGGTGCTTGGGGTCGCGAATCTGCTCAAAGCCCCGCCAGTACACGTGATCCCGGGTGTGTAACTGAACAAACAGGGTGTCGATGGGGCCGTCGGCCTCGGCGGCCTGAGCGTCGTCGTCCCCGGCTTCGCCGTCGGGCTTTTTGGTGCGGATGGTGGTCCATGCCGGATACAACACCGCCACCGCGTCTGCTTCTACGTGTTCCCGGGCCGCGCGCAGAATCAGGCCCCAACGGGCCTTATCGGCATCGGTTTCAAGAGAGTGAATGGGCAAGTCATAGCTTTGATCGCTGGAGAGAACGATTGCCATCATTGGGGCATCCAGTTCCCCCATGGCTTCGGCCTGTGCTACGGATACCAGATCGTCGATTGCCATCGGTTGGTTCATAAGACGCTTGCCTCCTCGATGCCATCAGGGTGGGTCAGGAAGAAACCATCCTCCTGACTCACAGCATAGCCTGTTCGTCACCCAAAGATAAACGTGCCGTGTACCCGACCGGATCACCCCGGCGCAAAGGCGTCCTCGAGACGCTCGTAGTGACCAAACCAGGGCATGGCTTCCTCGAGCTGTGCCGCCAGCTGCAGCAGCACCACTTCGCC
>JBPEXU010000273.1:0-4002 GCA_052031225.1 Marinobacter sp.
CTGGCGTTCAGGCGGGCATAGCCGTACACCGCCATGTCGTAGTCGCCAGCCGTGAAGTTCACAGCGCCAGCCTGACCAGCCATGCCGAAGATGGCGGCCGCTGCTGTGGCGCGGATTGCAAGTCTGAGCTTGTTGTTCTGCATCGTTGTTGTCTCCACACATTTATTGTTGTTGGACCCACCAACAAACTAGTTACGAAACTGTGACATTTCAAATGAAATCGTCGATTATTTAGACGAATGTCTATAGCCTGTTTCCGTTGCGATACAGCCATCTGCGGCGGAGACCGGAGCGTACTCTCCTGGTATGAATTCGAAACATTCCCACCTTACGGACACCACTTTTGCCTTTCTCGATATCGAAACCACCGGGGGGCATGCCAGCCATGACCGGATTACCGAGATCGGTATCCGGTTCTGGCGCGCCGGCAAGGTGGTGGGCGAGTGGCAGACCCTGATCAATCCGCAGACCCGGATTTCGCCGTTCATCGAGCAGTTGACCGGCATCAACAACGCCATGGTCGCGCAGGCACCGACCTTTGCGGAGATTGCGGAGGATCTGGCCTCGGTGCTGGAGGGGACGGTGTTCGTCGCCCACAACGCGCGCTTCGATTACGGCTTTATCAAGTCGGAGTATCGCCGGCTGGGGCGGCTGTTTGCCGCCCGGGTGTTGTGCACGGTGAAGCTGTCGCGCCGGCTGTACCCGGGGTTCAAGCGTCACAATATGGACGCGCTGATTGCCCGGCACGGGCTTGGCGCGGTTCAGCGGCATCGGGCCATGGGCGACGTTTCGGCGATGCTGGCGTTTTTCGAACACGCCCGGGCCGAATGCGGTGACGAGCGCATGGAGCTGGCAATCCAGGAGTTGCTGCAGAAGCCCAGTCTGCCGTCGCACCTGCCGCCCGAGCAGATCGACAACCTGCCTCGTGGCCCCGGAGTTTACCGGTTCTACGGCGAGAACGACGTGCTCCTGTACGTGGGCAAGAGCACCAACATTGCCCAGCGGGTCGGCTCGCATTTTTCCGGGGATCACAGCAGTACCCGTGGGGTGCGGCTGTCCCAGAGTTTGAGGCGGGTGGACTACACCGAAACCGCCGGTGAACTTGGCGCCTTGTTGCTGGAACTTCGGCAGATCAAAACTCTGAATCCGCTGTTCAATCGCCGGTCCCGGGCCGCCAAGAATCTGGTCAGTATCGAACTGAGCGATACCCCGTCGGGGTACCTGCAGGCCCGGTTGGTGCGGGAAATTGAGCCTCACCGGCTGGGCCATTACTTCGGGCTGTTCCGGAGCAAGCGGGATGCCGAACGGGCACTCACCGGGATCGCCGCCAAGAACGAACTCTGCAACCGCCTGCTCGGGCTGGAGCCGGATCACCCGGGACCATGCTTCCAGCGTGCGCTCGGGCGCTGTCAGGGTGCCTGTGAGGGGCAGGAGGATGTCACCCGCTACAACCTCAGAATGCAGATTGCCTTCCATGGCCTCCGGTTACAGACCTGGCCATGGCCCGGGGCTGTGGGCGTCGTGGAGCGCAACCCGGCAACCGGTCGCACCGACATTCTGGTGGTGTACAACTGGGTGCATGTCGCCACTGTTCATGACGAGCAGACCCTTCACGAGCTGTCGCTGGGGGGCGATGCCGTCACCTTCGATCTGGATTCCTACAAGCTGCTGGTGAAGGCGCTGATGGGGCGTGACAAGGGGTTGCATCGCATCGTTGAGTTGCCCCATATTGGTGCGCCGGATGTCCGGATGCCCTGAGTGGCGTATGATAGGTTCATCCGCATTCATACCTAGTGCGCATTGAAAATCATGCCTGCTATGTTAAACGATTGAGTCCTGCACAGAGACCGCTGAGAGAGATCTATGAACCACGAGCCGGTAAGCCGCGAACTGTTTGACGAAGTCATGGTGCCCAATTACGCCCCCGGAAACATCATTCCGGTGCGGGGTGAGGGTTCCCGAATCTGGGATCAGGAAGGACGCGAGTACGTGGACCTCCAGGGGGGAATTGCAGTGACCTGCCTGGGCCACTCTCACCCGGGCCTGGTCGGTGCGCTGCAGGAACAGTCGGAGAAAATCTGGCATCTGTCGAATGTGATGACCAACGAGCCGGCGCTGCGCCTGGCCAAGACCCTGTGCGACCTGACGTTCGCCGAGCGGGTGTTCTTCGCCAATTCCGGGGCCGAGGCCAACGAGGCCGCCTTCAAGCTGGCCCGCCGTTACGCCTGGGAGCACTATGGCCCGGACAAGAACGAAATCATTTCCTTCAAGAGTTCGTTCCACGGTCGCACCCTGTTCACCGTCAGCGTCGGGGGCCAGCCCAAGTACCTGGAAGGTTTCGAGCCGGCACCGGCGGGCATTCATCACGCCGAGTTCAACAACCTGGAGTCGGTGAAGGCGCTGATCTCCAAGGAGAAAACCTGTGCCGTGGTGGTCGAGCCGATCCAGGGCGAGGGCGGCGTGTTGCCGGCCGATCCGGCGTTTCTGGAAGGCTTGCGGGCGTTGTGCGATGAGCACGACGCGCTGCTGATCTTCGACGAGGTGCAGTCCGGGGTTGGCCGTACCGGCCACCTGTACGCCTATCAGATGTACGGTGTGACGCCGGATATTCTGTCCAGCGCCAAGGGGCTGGGTGGTGGCTTCCCGGTGGCGGCGATGCTGACCACCGCCAAGGTGGCGGCCAGCCTGGGGGTTGGCACCCACGGCAGCACCTACGGCGGCAATGCGCTGGCCTGTGCCGTTGCCCAGAAGGTCATCGATACGGTCAGCCAGCCGGAGATCCTTAAAGGCGTCAAGGCCCGTTCCGACAAACTGCGTGCCGGCATGATGGCCATTGGTGAACGCTACGGCGTGTTCCAGGAAGTGCGCGGGGCGGGCCTGTTGCTCGGCTGCGTCCTGACTGAGCAGTGGCAGGGCCGGGCCAAGGAGTTCCTCAACGCCGGGCTTGACGAGGGTGTGATGGTGCTGGTGGCCGGCGCCAATGTGGTGCGTCTGGCGCCGTCGCTGATTATTCCGGAACAGGACATTGACGAGGCCCTCGCGCGGTTCGAGGCGGCGGTCAAGAAACTGACCAGCTGAGTCTGGCAACAGGGAGCAGTGTATGTGGCTTGTCCGTCCGGCAGCTCCGGATGACCTGGAAGCGATACTGACGATCGCCGGCGCCCAGGGGGCCCGGCTGTCGTCGACGTTGCCCAAACAATCGGAGGCGCTGGCGCAGAAAATTGACCATTCGGTAGCCTCGTTTTCCGGGCAGGTCGATCCGGACCAGGCGCCGCGTTTTCTGTTCGTGTTGCAGAACGCCGACACCGGCGAGGTCTGTGGCACCGCCGGCGTGGATGCGCGCGCCGGCAATGGTCAGCCGTTTTACAACTACCGCCGCGACGCCCTGATCCACGCCTCCCACGAGCTCGGTGTGTCGCGCCGGGTGGAGGTGCTGTACCCCAGCCATGGCCTGACCGATCAGAGCCTGCTGTGTTCCTTCGCGATTCAACCCGAGCTGCGCGGTACCGACGCCTTTGAGCTGCTGTCCCGGGCCAGAATCCTGTTCATCGCCCAGCACCGGCAGTGGTTCAGTTCCCGGATGGTGGTCGAGATCCAGGGTGTGCAGGAGGACGACGGCAGTGTGCCCTTCTGGGACAGCCTGGGCCGCCACTTCTTCAACATGGATTTCCAGACCGCGGATCAGTATTCCGGCCTGTTGAGCAAAACCTTCATCGCCGAACTGATGCCGCCCAACCCGATCTACGTCACTCTGCTCAGCCCTGCGGCCCAGGCCGCCCTCGGCCAGCCGCACCGGTTGACTCAGGCGAACTACGAGTTGTTGCTGCGGGAAGGCTTCCAGGCCGGGGCCTACCTCGATATTTTCGACGCCGGGCCGGTACTCGAGGCCCGCACCGACTGCCTGAAAACCCTGGTGACCAGCCAGCGCAAGGTGTTGCACGCCAGCCACCGGGATACGGGCGATACCTGCCTGATCGCCGCAGGCGAGGGGCTGGACTTCCG
>JBPEXU010000274.1:0-3169 GCA_052031225.1 Marinobacter sp.
GTCGTTGTAGGCCGAAACGATGGCGACATTGGCCTGGTTCATCAGCCGCAAGGTGTCCTTGTCGGCCTGGCTGCAGGCGGCAAACCCGTGGGCCAGGTTGCCACACGAGAGCTTACTGCGCTGCGGTGCCTGGGCTTTCAGCGCCGCCATCCTGGCCAGATACGCCTGGCGCGATGAGGCGCTGCGGCGGATGATACGCTGGGTTACCTGTTCAATGGTCGGGTGCATGGCCTGCTCCAGAAACGCGCTGCCCTCAGCGCTGTGACTTACCCCGGAAAACGGGTACCGGTTCTGACATTCTAACCACGGATTAAAGCAGTATCCCGCATCCTTACTATAGTTAGACACGAAAACCGCAAAAACGCGCTCTTCGCCGCTAACAAAGGAACTGCATCATGACCATCCGCATTGCGATCAACGGCTTCGGCAGGATCGGCCGTAACATTGTTCGCGCCCTGTACGAGAACGACTATCGGAAAAAACTCCAGGTCGTCGCCATCAATGACCTGGCCAACCCCGCCATCAACGCCCATCTCCTGAAACACGACAGTGTGCACGGCCGTTTTGACGGCGTGGTCGGACATGACCAGGAATCGCTGACGGTCAACGGCGACCGGATTGCCATCTGTGCGATCCAGAATCCAGCCGAACTGCCTTGGAGGGCGCTGCACGTGGATGTCGTCCTGGAATGCTCGGGGCGGTTTACCAAGCGCGCCGCCGCCGCAGGCCATCTGGCAGCCGGCGCCCGGAAAGTCATTATCTCGGCGCCGTCACCGGACGCCGATGCGATGATTGTCTATGGCGTCAATCATCAGGATCTGCGTGCCGAACACGACATCGTTTCCGCCGCATCCTGTACCACCAACTGCCTGGCCCCGGTGGTTCAGGCACTGCACGACGGCATCGGCATCGACAGCGGGCTGATGACGACCATCCACGCCTATACCAACGACCAGACGTTGAGCGATTCCGACCATAAGGATCTCTACCGCGCCCGCTCGGCCACCCAGTCGATGATTCCCACCAAGACCGGCGCGGCCTCCGCCATCGGCAAGGTCATACCGGCTCTGGCCGGCAAACTCGATGGCCTGGCGGTGCGGGTGCCCACCATCAATGTCTCGCTGGTGGACCTGAGTTTCGTTGCGTCGCGGGAAACCTCAAGCGAGGAAATCAACGCGGTGGTGCGGAACGCCGCCGACGCCAATCCGATTCTGGGGTTCAATACCGAGCCCCTGGTCAGTATCGACTTCAACCACAACCCGCTCTCTGGCATTTTCGACGCCAACCACACCCGTGTGCTCGGCCGTCACGCAAAAGTCATGGCCTGGTATGACAATGAGTGGGGGTTCTCAAACCGGATGCTGGACAACACCCTGGCCTTAATGAACGCAGCCCGGTGACCGTGCACAGGAAAAAAACATGCTCAGACGTACCAAAATTGTCGCCACCCTTGGCCCGGCAACCGACTCGCCGGACGCCCTGACCGACATTATCAACGCCGGGGTCGACGTGGTCCGGCTGAATTTCTCCCACGGCAGCGCGGAGGAACACATCGCCCGTGCTCAGCGGGTCCGGGCGGCTGCGGCGGCAGCCGGTCGCTTCGTTGCCCTGCTCGCCGACCTCCAGGGGCCAAAGCTGCGGATCGCCCGCTTTGCCGACAACAAGGTCACCCTGAACGCCGGCCAGACGTTCGTACTCGACGCCGCGATGGACAAGGAATCGGGAACCCCGGAGCGGGTCGGCATCGACTACGAGAAGCTCATCGACGACGTTCGACCGGGTGACATTCTGGTGCTGGACGACGGCCGTATTGAAATGGAAGTGACCTCGGTGGAGCGCCACAGCATCACCTCCCGGGTGCTGATTGGCGGGCCGTTGTCCAACAACAAGGGCCTGAACAAGCGCGGTGGCGGTCTGTCCGCTGAGGCCCTGACCGACAAGGACAAGCAGGACATCGTCACCGCGGCCCGGCTGGGCGCCGACTATGTTGCGGTGTCCTTCGTGCGCACCGCCGAGGACCTGCACGCGGCCCGCCGCCTGCTGGACCAAGCCGGCTCCAGTGCCGGCCTGGTGGCCAAGATCGAGCGTGCCGAACTGGCCCACGACGACGCCGCGCTGGATGCCGTGATTGAAGCCTCGGACGCGGTCATGGTGGCCCGGGGCGACCTGGCGGTGGAAATCGGCGACGCCGAGCTGGTCGGGGTCCAGAAGCACATCATCGCCCGGGCGCGCGCCCTGAACCGGGGCGTCATTACCGCCACGCAGATGATGGAATCGATGATCACCAATCCGATGCCCACCCGGGCCGAAGTGTCGGACGTTGCCAACGCGGTCATGGATTACACCGACGCCGTCATGCTGTCCGCCGAGACGGCGGTCGGCGACTACCCGAAAGAGGCGGTCGAGGCGATGGTGCGCATCTGTCTGGGCGCAGAGAAGCACCCGTCCATGCACCAGTCCAAACACCGGATTCATGAACGTATGGAGCGGGTCGATGAAGCCATCGCGCTGTCCGCGATGTACGCGGCAAACCACCTGCACGGCGTCAAAGCGATCATCTGCCTGACCGAAACCGGCGCCACGCCGCGCCTGATGTCACGGATCAAATCCAGCCTGCCGATCTACGCGTTGTCCCGGCACCACTCCACCCAGCACCGGATGGCTCTGTTTCGCGGCGTGCAGACGGTACCCTTTGACTCGGCCCGGGTCGCCAACGAACAGACCAACGCCCTGGCGGTCCGCGAGCTGGTCCAGCGACGGGTGGTGTCGGAGGGGGATCTGGTGATTCTCACCAAGGGCGACTACGTCAACGCCCAGGGCGGCACCAACACCCTGAAGATTGTCCGGGTCGGCGCCAGCATTCAGTGAGCAGCGGCGAGGCTACAAATCCCGGAGACTGTCCCGGGCCAGCTGGGTGATGGCCGGCCAGTCTTTGGCCTGAATCAGGTCGGCCGGCGTCAGCCAGGAGCCGCCGACCGCCACCACGTTCTGGAGGGCCAGATAGCGACCGGCGGTGTCCCGGCCGATACCGCCGGTCGGGCAGAACAGCACATCGGGAAACGGCCCGCTCAGCGCTTTGATCGCGTCCACGCCACCGGCGACCGCCGCCGGGAAGAATTTGTAGGCCCGGTAGCCCAGCGCATAGCCCATCATGAGTTCAGACGCGGTC